>JAITOG010000088.1 GCA_031290075.1 Holosporales bacterium
ATTATTTTGCCTGAATGTTGGATTCATATTATCTGTGTTATTAGGCGAATAAGTAATTCTATTTATATTACTTTCTAATGGATCAACAGGTTCCTCAGTCGAGTAAGCTACAATGCTCATAATAAACAAAAAAGCTAAACAATTTACTTTTTTTACAAAAACTTTCATTTTTTTATTCCTTAAATATTATAATATACTTTGTATATTATACAAATTAAATATTAAAAAAGTATTAATGGATTATATTAAAGTTTAAAAAAAATGTAGAAAATAAAGAATAATAATAGTATATATTGATAGTTGCTTTTTTTTAAATCATCATTTTATGCAAATACGTCAAATTTTTTTATTATTAGGATTAGTCTGTTCTTTCAGTTCTCTTCCTATACATGGAGACAGTAACGAACAAAGCATCTTTGCGAAGCTTGCAAGACAGTTTGAAACGCCATTAGAAGTTATACAACATTCTTTACAATATGTTTCAAATACTGCTTCTGAGACGATTGAAAAATTATATCCACAACCTCCTTCTCCTCCTCTTTCTCTTTCTGATCCTGAGTTAAAGGAAATGTTAAGAGGAGCTGGAGATTATTTTGTACAAAAAATTTTTCAAAATGCTTTTTCTAAAACTATAAAGCATTGTTTCGCTAGAGTATTGGAAATTCCTATTAAATCCTTTAATTTCTTTTATAATGGTGCTCCTAAAATATCTGAGCGTAGTTTATTAGGTTTTATTCCTTGGGTTTCAGGGGAATATGATGAAGGAACCATATCTTTGCCTAAACGTATGATATTTTCTGCTACTACCCCATTAACATTATTAGTTTTTAATATATGCCGTTTAAGTTTAATTTCTTTTAGGCAGAAACAAGATTTAAAAGATGAGAAATCTCTTGAAGAGCAGAAACAAGATTTAAAAGATAGGATTCAATATTTTGCTAAATCAGCGGGAGTAAATGCAGCAATGGAAGCTGTTAAACTTCCTTCTTTTATAAAATGCATACTTTCTGAATATATATTCCCCTATATTTCTTTGGAAAAATTAAAGAAATTGTTGCCTTTTAAAGGGAAATTGTTGCCTTTAAGAATATAGAATTGTTCCAATTAGCCGATAATTAGTGTTGCAAACTAAGCTTAATTATTGCTTTTGATGTCTCAAATGCTACAAAAATCCTAGCTGATTTTTTGAAAAAATGCAGTTTGCAACAATCTATAAGGTATACTAAGATCGAAGCGATGAACAAATTTGCAGAAGAAATTGAGAAGCTGTCTTTATGGATATTTCTTTAACTGGTGTTTTATACCCAAACCCCAAAAAATTGCGGATTCAAACTTCCTGGATTTCAAGGATTGGCAGCAATTAAAATCCGCATTCTTTGGGGGCCCCAGTATATACAGATGTTCCACGCTCCATGTAAATAACAAAGGAATCGTTGGCTTCTCCAAATCTATTGAGAAATTTTAGTACAACTTGGAAGATTAAAAAACGTAAAAGGGGGTAAGTAAAGATAGAAAAAAATAAAATAAAACTTGAAATGTATAAGGAACATTGTTATCCTTATCTAGATTATTTTAAAGGAGTATATAAAATGAAAGGATTTTATAAAACTACGACGTCGCTTGTTTCGTTATTGGAGATAAGCAATCTTTCTTGCGAGGTATTACATGATGCAGGAGCAATAAGCCAAGAAATGCTACAACCTAAAGGAGTATTTGGAAATTTGTTAATAGAAACTGTTGTTTCTCCTGCTCCTAGCCAAGAAGCTGCTGTTCTTAATGCAAATATAAAGGCTAAAAATAAAGATAGACTTACCCCACTTCATGCAGCTGTTATAAGTAAACATTTTGAGATTGCTAGAGAATTACTTGAAAAGGAAGCAAATATAGAGGTTCCCCCACTTCGTTTAGCAGTTATAGCTGATATTGTTAGAGAATTATCACTTATACTTAGAATAGAAGCTCAAAATATGGATGGACGTAATCTACCTGATATAAAGGAACTGCTGGGATTGTTAGAGATGGAAGCAAATCCACTTCGTTTTGCTGTTATAAATAAACATTTTGAGATTGCTAGAGAATTACTTGAAGGATATATAGAGCTTACCCCACTTCGTTTAGCAGTTATAGCTGATATTGTTAGAGAATTATCACGTAGACTTAGAATAGAAGCTCAAAATATGGATGGATATAATCTACCTGCTATAAAGGAACTGCTGGAATTGTTAGAGATGGAAGCAAATCCACTTCGTTTTGCTGTTATATCCGGAAAAGCTGATGTTGCTAGAGAATTACTTGAAAAGGAAGCAAATATAGAGGTTACCCCACTTCGTTTAGCAGTTATAGCTGATATTGTTGGAGAATTATCATGTAGACTTAGATTAGAAGCTCAAAATATGGATGGATATAATCTACTTGCTATAAAGGAAATGCTGAAATTGTTAGAGATGGAAGCAAATCCACTTCGTTTTGCTGATCCGGAAAAGCTGATGTTGTTAGCGAATTAAGCGGCTGGAAAAAATAGACGCCATAGATTTAGTTAGAGAAGCATGGCATGTTGACTCATTTCAAATGTTTTTAGCCAACTATACCCAAACCCCAAAAAATTGCGGATTCAAACTTCTTGGGTTTCAAAATTGGCAGCAATTAAATTCCGCGTTCTTTTGGGGGGCCCAGTATGTGTATTTGGTGGCTGTCATCATGGCCAAGGCTAAGTCCTGGATGCTTTATAAAATTATTTTTTTTTATAATTGTTCTTTTGAAGATTGAGATGTTACTTGTTTTATACACAAACAGAATATTTTCAAAAAAGTATAACAATCACAAAAAGCACCTAGGACTTAGCCCTAGTAAGCATAGTTCGTGTTAATATTTGCTATTTTACTCAGCTTTTGGTATAAATCCTTCAGTTAGTATATAAAATGGTATTTGTATGTGCTTTTTTTCAACTGGTAACCAAGTTCTCTGTTTTGCCACAGGGTGTGGAGTATTAGGAATTTTATTTTCCTTATTATCTATGTTTTCCGTTTTTTCCAAACCTAAAGGAGATGCGAAAATGCGGGAAGTAGCAAATGCAATTCAAACAGGAGCAAAAGCCTTTTTGAACCGCCAGTATTTCACGATTACTATGGTAGGACTGGTTGTAGTGTTAGCTTTGTGGTTTTTGCTAGACAGAGCCGTTAGTATTGGTTTTATTATAGGGGCTTTTCTCTCTGGAGCCGCAGGGTATGTAGGAATGAATGTTTCTGTTAGGGCAAATGTTAGAACTGCAGAAGCTGCTAAATACGGGTTAAAGGCAGGATTATCCTTAGCATTCAAATCTGGGGCTATAACGGGTCTTTTGGTTGTAAGCTTTGGGTTGATAGGCGTTGTTGGAACTTTTTACTTTTTCAATTCCTTTTTAGGAATTTCGGAAAGATTAGTGCTAGAGTCTTTAGTTGCTCTTGGATTTGGAGCTTCATTAATTTCCATTTTTGCAAGGCTTGGCGGTGGGATTTTCACAAAAGGAGCCGATATTGGAGCTGATTTAGTTGGTAAAATCGAAGCCGGAATTCCAGAAGATGATCCTCGTAATCCAGCTGTTATTGCTGATAATGTAGGAGATAACGTTGGTGATTGCGCTGGGATGGCAGCCGACCTTTTTGAAACATACGTTGTTACAATTGTAGCTTCAATGGTTTTAGCCTCTATTCATTTTGCAGGATCTGCAAAAGTTTTACTTATGATGTATCCTTTAGCAATTTGCGGAATTTGCATCCTTAGCAGTATTTTAGGAACATTCTTCGTAAGGTTAGGTTCAAGTAACAAAATAATGAGAGCACTATATAAAGGTGTGATAGCTACATGCATTTTTTCAGCCATTGCAATATACTTTGTTACAAAATGTATGTTTACAGGGGTTGCTGCAATTGAACTGCAATTTTCAGCTATGGACATGTACATTTGCACAATAGTTGGAATTATTGTGACTGGGCTTCTGATTGTTGTAACAGAATATTACACAGCTAAGGATTATAGGCCTGTTAAAGCTATTGCAAAGGCTTCAAGGACAGGACATGGAACAAATGTAATTCAAGGGCTTTCGATTTCGCTGGAAGCAACGGCTTTACCAACACTTGTTATTTGTGCGGGTATCATTGTAGCTTACATACATGCGGGGCTGTTTGGGATTTCCATTGCAGCAATCTCTATGTTAGCTTTGGCTGGTATGATTGTGGCACTTGATGCGTATGGCCCAATTACAGATAATGCGGGAGGAATTGCGGAAATGTCGGGGATGGCTGAAAAAGTTCGCGAAGTAACAGATGCACTAGATGCTGTAGGAAATACTACAAAGGCCGTAACCAAGGGGTATGCTATTGGTTCTGCGGCATTAGCTGCTTTAGTTTTGTTTTCAGCATATACAGAAAACTTACATCACTACTTTACCAATATTTCTGTTAATTTTAATTTACAAGACCCTTATGTATTAATAGGGCTTTTAATTGGAGGAATGTTACCGTTTCTTTTTGGTTCTATGGGAATGATGGCGGTTGGACGTGTTGGGGGAGCAGTTGTTGAAGAAGTGCGTAGGCAGTTTAGAACGATAAAAGGAATAATGAGTGGAGATGCTAAGCCAGATTACGGAAGTGCCGTTGATATACTTACAAAACGCTCTATTAGGGAAATGATTATTCCTTCGCTTTTGCCGGTTTTTTCGCCTATTGCAATTTATTTTGTAGTTGATGTTATTGCCGGCCAAGTTTCGGCATTTGCGGCACTTGGAGCCATGCTTATAGGAACCATTATTACAGGGGTTTTTGTAGCAATTTCCATGACGTCCGGAGGTGGCGCCTGGGACAATGCAAAAAAGTATATAGAAGATGGATTCTACGGAGGAAAAGGTTCAGATGCTCATAAAGCGGCTATAACTGGAGACACTGTGGGAGATCCATACAAAGATACTGCAGGACCATCAATTAACCCTATGATTAAGATTGTTAATATCGTTGCTTTATTATTGTTAGCAATTTTGGCTAAATAATTTTGTATTAGACTTTCTTCGAAACAAATTTGCAGAAGAAATTGAGTTACGAAGGAAGTCTAACAAAACCTTCAATTACACCATTTTAGGGGCTTTTATCTAATCCATAGTTCGCGTAATTAATATTTTTTATTTTGTAGTGTTGTAATGGATTAAACCTCCTTTGTTTACAGGCCGCACATATTATCAAATTGTACTTACAATTTACAATAATTTAAAATGGTATAAGTATTCTATTGCCTTTTATATTGGAATCTAAACGACTATATATAAATCAAAAAAACATTAATATTTAGTTAATTTGTGAATAATATTTAGTTAATTTGTGAATAATATTTCTTTATATCATGCTTCATTTTTCTGTTAGTATTTTTTTATAGGTGGGGGAAGATAGAGGAATAGTATGCGAATTTTGTTTATAGAGGATGACTTTATCACAGCACAAAGCGTTCAAAAATTATTACAATCAGAAAATTTCATTTGTGATATATCAGATACAGGCCAAGATGGCGTAGAAATAGGAAAACTTTACGAATATGACCTTATAATTTTAGATTTATTACTTCCTGACCTTGAGGGTTTTGAAGTTATGCAACGTCTCAGGTTATCTCATGTTCAAACCCCAATTTTAATCCTTTCTGGAATGGATGATACTAAAAATAAAGTAAGAGGATTATGCGCTGGAGCAGATGATTATTTAACGAAGCCATATAACAAGGAAGAATTAATTGCCAGAGTTAATGCAATTATAAGAAGAACAAATGGATTTTCTGAATCAATTATAAAAGTTGGTGATTTAGAAATTAATTTACAAACAAAAATAGCTTCAATAAATGGGAAAATACTTAATTTAACAAATAAAGAATACAGTATTCTCGAACTGATGGCTATGCGCAAAGGAGCTGCGTTAAACAAGGAAGCTTTTTTAAATCATCTCTATGGTGGCATGGATGAACCAGAACTTAAAATTGTTGATGTGTTTGTTTGCAAGCTACGAAAGAAAATTTACGATTTAACCAAAAGTTACGGATATATAGAAACTATATGGGGAAGAGGATATATGCTAAAAGCACCGGATGAAAAATCGCAATACATGGTTGAAAAAAAGAGAGTAAAATCAAATAGTAAATATCATACAGCATAGAATAAATAGAGACTTTAAATGGCCTTCCACCAAAATATTCAGGTTAATCCCTAACTCCGATTTTTTAGTGAAGTATCACAAAAAAAGCCGGTAATGTGTTGACTCCATTCTTAATTTCTGTCATTATACATACCCCTTATTTAAGAAGGAAAAATGTTACCAAACTGGGCTTTTAAAAATTGAGGATTTTGGCGGGAAAGCAGATAAGGAAGTATTGTTATAAATTTTGAGAATTTAAGGAAATTAGCCACTTAGAACAATTAAAAAAAAATGTTGATAATTATGTAAATACAATGATATCTTAAGTTTGTTTTTAGAGCTTTTAAAATTTGGAAAGGTATTTATGTTTTTTAGAAAAGTATTATTGATTTGCTCTTGTTTATTTTTTACTTCTGCAACTCAGAATAGCTGGGGTGGTAATGCACAGAATATACAGAATTATCCTCCTCAAGAAATTGCAGCATTAGGATTGGGAGGATGTTGTTCATGGAGAGATATGGCTGAAATGGGAATTTTATATGGAGTTACAGGTTGTTTTAAAAGATATTTATATGATTTGAGTTACTATATATATGATCATACAACACTTTCAAGATTAGGGCGTAGGGAAGATGTTAAAAACTTTTTAGTGGGGGCAATTTTAGGGAGTATACAGAGTGTTCCTGAAATTATATTTGGAGGCTACAATAT
>JAITOG010000089.1 GCA_031290075.1 Holosporales bacterium
ATTATTTTGCCTGAATGTTGGATTCATATTATCTGTGTTATTAGGCGAATAAGTAATTCTATTTATATTACTTTCTAATGGATCAACAGGTTCCTCAGTCGAGTAAGCTACAATGCTCACAATAAACAAAAAAGCTAAACAATTTACTTTTTTTACAAAAACTTTCATTTTTTTATTCCTTAAATATTATAATGTACTTTGTATATTATATAAATTAATTTTTAAAAAAGTATTAATGAATTATGTTAAAGTTTTAAAAAAATATCAAAATTTGAAAAAAAATTGTAGAAAATAAAGAATTATAAGAGTATATTATTGGTAATTGCTTTTTTTTTTAATCATCATTTTATGCAAATACGTCAATTTTTTTTATTATTAGGATTAGTCTGTTCTTTCAGTTCTCTTTCTATACATGGAGTCGGTAAAGAACAATACAAAGAGGAGGTTACAAAACAGTTTAACGCGTCAACACCATTAGTTAAACCCAGCAGCCCTGCGAAAGTTATAAAACAGTTTAAGTTTACGCCATTACCCAGCGGCCCTGCGAAAGTTATAAGACAGCTTAAGTTTAAAGCGCTATCAGGAATTAACGGCCTTGCGGAGTGTATAAGACAGCTTAAGTTTAAAACGCTATCAGGAATTAAAACATCTTTACAATATGTTTCAGATATTGTTTCTGATGTGTTTGAAGGATTATATCAACAATCTGAACCTATACTTAATAACAGTGAAACACAAGAGACAAAGTCTAATAAATCCGCAGGATTGAACGGGGAAGAAAAACAAGATTCTAGTATTTTTCCTGATATATTAAAAAAAATTGGAAAATTCGGTTTACAAAAAATTATTCTAAAAGCTTTTTCTGAAACTACAAAGTATTGTTTCGCTAAAGTATTGGAAATTCCTATTAAATCCTTTAATTTCTTTTATAATGGTGCTCCTAAAATATTTGAGTATAGTTTATTAGGTTTTGTTCCTTGGGTTTCAGGAAAATATGATGAAGAAACCATATCTTTGCCTAAACGTATGATATTTTCTGCTACTCTACCATTAACATTATTAGTTTTTTATCTATGCCGTTTAGGTTTTAGAAATTTTTTTGTAAAGAAACCTTGCAATTTAGGTTTGAGTGGAAAAAATAAGAAACTTGAAGATCTGGAAAAGGCTCAACATTTTGCTAAATTGGCGGTAGTAACTGCAATGGTAGAACCTATTAAACTTCCTCCTACTCTAAAAAAAATGTTTCCTAGATATATAATCCCCTATTTTTCTTTTGAAAAATTAAAGAAATTGTTGCCTTTTAAAGGGAAATTGTTGCCTTTAAGAATATAGAATTATTCCAATAGCCGATAATGAGTGTTGCAAACTAAGCTTAATTGTTGCTTTTGATGTCTCAAATGCTACAAAAATCCTAGCTGATTTTTTGAAAAAATGCAGTTTGCAACAATCTTATAAGGTATACTAAGAAAGTAGTAAGAATAGTGAAAAGTATTAAAAGAGTAACTGATAAATTCAGAAAAAAATTTAATTGGATGTTTAATTTAGTTACTAAATGGAGTTTGTCCTAGTTCAATTACTGAAAGAATTTGTAAAAATTTTCTCACTAAGTCCTAAAGAGCCAGAGGCATAGAAGTTAGAAAAGTTAGAAGAGTTATTAATTTTTTCTATATTTTGCAAAAGAATTCTCATTTTTTCGCTTAAAGCTCTTCTTTTTTCATTTAAAAGAGGAGTGCTTATTATAATAGGAATTTTGGATTCATTCGATTTGCTAGAATCCTTATCAGCTAAATTCTCATTATTTTTAAGTATTCTATAATCATAAATTCTTAAATTTCCTTTACTTCTTTGAGCAAGTGAAGAATAAGTATATATTATCCATTTTACTATACTGTTTTTCCTTTCTTCTTGTTTTTTTATTAATAAAAAATTTTCCTTAAATTCGAACATTTCCAAAATTTTTTTTGCAATTTCATCGTCATCGCAAAGTGTTTTTGGAAAAAAGTTAGATGGCTCTTCTATTGTTTGTTTTGTTGCTTTTCTTAGTGTATCAAATATTAAAAAGAATCGGGGATTCTTTATTCTATATAGCTGTTCATCTATATTTTCACTAACTTGCGAAAGATCAATAATACTTCCAGGAAACGCGGATAAATAAAGTTCAAAACGTATAATAAGCTGAGCAATAGTATTGTAAAATATTTGAAGTTGAGGTCTTTGAAAATATGTTTGAGCAATGGAACTAAATTTTATTAATTCGATATAAAAATCTTCAATATATCGAATAAAAAGCATAATTTTTTTATCTATTAATGCATCTATACTTTGTTCTGCAAGTTGTAGTAAAAATTTAAAATTTTCAAAACACCTTTTATCTGTATATTTTTTTAATTCCTTAATGTCTGTATTAAAGGCAAAAATATTTGCACCTTCACTATTTATAAATATAAAAACTAGGAACATGGGAATGGAAAATAACAGTTTTTTGGCAAAGCTGGCTAATATATGCCTAAAAAAATGAAAAAAAAACTGAATTTGCAATAAATTTTGCAAAAATTTAGATAAAAAAATCCTTCTCTTCAAATTTATATTCCCCTTTGATCTCTCCTATAAATAAATTAAAGCATAAAAGGAATTTTTTTTTAATTTTTTTTCTGTTCCATTTCAAACTAGCCGAATAAGCCGAAGGAGTTTCACCAGCCTACTTGCACAAAAAAAATAAGCCCTTGAGCATAAAACCCAAGGGCAAAGTTCTTTTAGGGGGAAGAACTTCAGCGTGGCCTCTCAACCAACCGCTGAAACATAATATACAATACTTTTTCCTCTTTATGCAATACTTTTATTTTTGTTGAGTGGAATGGTGAACACACCCTTATGTTCCTGCACACCTCCATCTAAATATTTAAGGCGGAGTTTTAAAAAAGTTTGCTTTACATTATTATTATTATTATCTTTATGATGTTTTTGAACGTTTTAACTAAAATGAAAAAGAAAAATATACTTTTAACAGCGCTGTTAGCTGTTCTATGTTTCGCAAGTTCTATACAAGCAGCAGAAGCAGCAAATCCTATTCAACCAGTAGAAATAGGCTCTACTGGGCAGCTTCAACAATTGAGTCAGTTATTTACAATAAATAATGGAAAAAAATTATTAAATGAAGGGGTAAAAGGTTTAACAGTAGCAGCAAGTTGGCTGTTACCTAAGTTGCCTAAGTTGCTGAATATACCATATTTTACTATAAACGCTGGTTATTCCTTACCAAGATTCCTCTCAAATTTAGGATTTCAAAACTTTAATTTATATGAAAGATTGGGATTTTTGGGAACCCTATTGTCAACTACCTTAAGCTCTATATTTCTAGTAGATGCAGCAATTCAGGTTCTAAAACAACCTAATAGAGGAATTAGAGGAATTATACTGGTTGCATATTTTGCTTTATATAAAGCTGTTTTTAAATGTCTTCCAGAATCGGACCATATGCCTGAAATAGGGTTTAATTTAATGTTTATTTGTTGTAATGAGATTCTTTTAAATGGGGTATGGAATACGTTAAAAATAATGTGTTGTTTGCCTTTATTTTTGAATGGAGCTGAAAGATTAATTAATAGAGTTAAAAAGACACTAATAGGAGAAGAAGAAGAAGAGGAAGAAGCACTGATAGCACAACAAGCACTGATAGAAGAAGAGGAAGAAGAGGAAGAAGCACTGATAGCACAACAAGCACTGATAGAAGAAGAGGAAGAAGAGGAAGAAGCACTGATAGAAGAAGTAGAGCAAGAAGCACAGATGCAAGAAGAGATACAACAAGAACTTAAACTACAAGCTCTTATTGAAGAGGAAGAAGACCTGAATGAAGCATGTATACATCGAGAACCGATAGTAGATGAAGAAGCACTGATTCAAGCATGGAGACAACAAGCACCGATAGGAGGAGAAGAAGAAGAACTGATACAAG
>JAITOG010000107.1 GCA_031290075.1 Holosporales bacterium
ATTACAGAACTAAAAATCCCTGGCTCTGTAGGAACTATTAACGCAAGTCTTTTAACAAGCTGTATTTCAACATTGGAAAAAATTATTTTGGAAGATGGGACGGATTTTACAATTGATAGTGGTGCATTCCAGGGTTCAAACTTAACCTCATTAACAATTCCATATGGTGTAACTAATTTGATAATTGATGAGTATGCACTCAATGGTTCAAACTTAACCTCATTAACAATCCCAGATAGTGTAACTAATTTGACAATTGGTGATAAGGCATTCTATGAATCAAACTTAGCCTCATTAACAATCCCAAATAGTGTAACTAATTTGACAATTGGTAGTAATGCATTCGATAATTGCAAAAGTTTAACCTCATTAACAATCTCAAATAGCATAACTGATTTGACAATTGGTGAGAGGGCATTCTTTTATTGCACAAACTTAACATCATTAATAATCTCAAATAGCGTAACTAATTTAAAAATTAGTGATAATGCATTCCTGAGTTCAAAATTAACCTCATTAACAATTCCAAATAGTGTAACTGATTTTACAATTGGTAGTTATGCATTCTCTAGTTGTCCATACTTTGCCTCATTAATAATTCCGGATAGCGTAACTAATTTAGCAATTGGTAGTAATGCATTCTATGGTTCAAACTTAACCTCATTAACAATTCCAGATAGTGTAACTGATTTGACAATTAGTGATTATGCATTCTCTAGTACAAAATTAGCCTCGTTAACAATCTCAAATAGCATAACTGATTTGACAATTGGTAGTTATGCATTCTCTAATTGTTCAAGCTTAACCTCATTAACAATTCCAGATGGTGTAACTAAATTGACAATTGGTGGTAGTGCATTCTATTATTGTACAAAATTAACCTCATTAACAATCCCAGATAGCATAACCACTTTAAAAATTGGTAGTTATGCATTCTCTAATTGTTCAAGCTTAACCTCATTAACAATTCCAGATGGTGTAGCTACTAATGGAATTGCTAGTAACACTGGCTTAAACTTAGTAACAGCTTCAAATACAGCCAACAGGATATTAAAGGTTTGCTTTTACAATAGAGAGAATGATACAAACAGCCTTCCTAAAGGTCTTAATACTATAAACAAAATTTTAGAGGCAGCTCCACCTATATCTGATATTAATTACACATTTGATCTTAGTAGTAATATAGTATATCCAGTAATCACCTTAAATGATTTAACTAAAAGTAGTAATACTCGTTGGATAGTAAAGCTTAGTGATGGAGAATACAAGTGGAATGGTTCTAACAAATGGGAATTAACTAGTAAATAGTAAATTCCAACAGAAAATCCCTCTTTTCAGGGGGATTTTCAAAGTTTTCTTGTAATTCTTGTATGCAGGGTCTTTTAGTTTTCAAATAAATATGATATAAATTCAAAGATTTTGTTTTTTATATTTTAAACAAGAAAGTATTAATTATGAGTACTTTAATGGGAACGTTACAGCAAACTTAGCGATTCTGGTCAAAGCTAAGAAAAAGCTTGAAGTCTATAAAATCCCTTATAAAGCGTAATGTTACGTCGCTTAAACATTAATTTAAGCTATCAAGAAAATTTCTCATGCGTAGGCCCTGGCAAATATCGCTCTCTGTATTGCAAATGCTTATAAAGGTTGTTACTGTTGATAAAGAAATGTAGGAATAAAATAAAACTATCTTATTACCTGGAGAAATTATGAATAGTAATCAATCAGTAAAGAAATCATTAGAAGATGAAATTTGTGCAAGTAGCAGATTCTGGACTGTAAATGATATCGTTTCTGCTTTAAATTTTTTTTCTATTCCTTATGATGCTCAAATTAGTGGTTTTTCTATTGATTCTAGAACTATACAAAAAGGTGAATGCTTCGTAGCAATTAAGGGAGAAAACTTTGATGGACACGATTTTATTGAAGAATCCTTTAAAAAGGGGGCCTCTTTGTGCATTGTAGAAAACTCTGATTTGCCATTTTTAAAAAAATATAATCACTTAGTTGTTGACGATACTCAAAAAGCTTTAAGTGATTTAGCTCTATACACAAGAAATAACACAGAAGCTACAATTATTGGTATTTCTGGAAGTGTAGGTAAAACAACAGTACGCACATGGGTTTCTGAAATACTATCTTTGGTTGGAGAAACAGTTTCTTCAAAAAAAAATTATAATGGGCGCATTGGCTTACCTTTAAGTATGCTTTCATTAAAGAAAGATTCGCAATTCGGCGTTTTTGAAATAGGTATAGACCGCCAAGGGACTATGCAACATTTTGCTAAAATTTGCCAACCTAATGTTGCTGTTATAACGGCAATTGCTCCATCACATATTGAGTTTTTTAATTCTATTGATTCTTTAGCTGCTGAAAAAGCAGATTTATTATCTGGTTTGTGCTCTGGAGGAGCTGCTGTAATAAATCACGAAATTTTTAAAAAATTTCCAATTTTTCAACAAAAAATTAAAGAATGGTACAGCGAAAACGGTGTAAATAATTATCTTGATATCCCTACTGTTGGAGTAACTTCTGAAGCAACCGCTTATATTGTAAGCGCAAATAGTGATTTTCAAAAAGGGCAAACAAAAATTTATGCAAAATTAGCTGGAGTTGATGTTTGTTACACAATCCATGCTATCGGCAACTCAAAAATTCTTAACAGTTTGATAGCTTTAGTTACTGCAATCACCTCATTATATAATGAAAATTTTGGCGTAATTATGAGAGAAAAATGGAATAATATTTCTGATTCTTTGCTAAAAGGAATGGAAAATCTGAGAGTCTTGCCTGGACGCGGAAGATTATTTAACGTTTGTATTAAAAATTGCCAAGAAGTCACTATTATCGATGATTCATATAATGCTAACCCTACATCTATGAAAGCAGGTATTGAAGATCTTTGCTCTTATATCTCAGCAAAGCGCAGAATTGCTGTTATTGGTGGAATGCTAGAACTTGGGAATATATCTGAAAAAGAACATTTTTATATATTTAATTTACTTAATAATACTAAAGTAGATAAAGTATATGCTGTTGGAGATTTAACAAAATCAGGATTTGAAACACTTTCTTCTTCTAAAAAAGGAGCTTGGACAAAATCTCCAGACGAAATGTCTAAAATCTTGAAAGATGAGATAAAAAGCAAAGATATCATTTTAATAAAAGGATCTTTTAGCATGAAATTGTGGAAAATCGTGAAAAAATTTGAGAATTCTTGTATTTCTCAGCCTATTTTGAAAGAAAAAATTGCTTAAATAGTTTTATAACAAGATGTATTAACTTCCTGTTTAGATCTTACCACCCCCCTTTTACGTTTTTTAATCAAAGCAGCATTTTCCTATACCACCACCTTAACACCTTACATCCCTACAAAATAAAAAAATATTAATAAAAGTAAAAATGAGATATAATTTTTAGTTATTCCAAAGAAAGGTTGTATTAAATGGAACTTATTTTTAAACATTTTGCGAAGCTT
>JAITOG010000109.1 GCA_031290075.1 Holosporales bacterium
CATAGTTAGCATAAAAACAACTTTATCAAAAAAATAAAAGGCTTGTTTTCGACTTTTAAAAAAAATTGATCCTTGTAAACAGGGATTTATAAGAGATATTTTTATGCAGGGGTTTAAGGGATACGCCCCCCAACAGATATAGGAGCCATTTGTTTCGAAGAATCATTTCCTATCCAAACTCCAACAACAATTCCGTTTTTTTCTATTATATACTTTGGGGAATATTCATCAACATTTTCTAAATTTGAATCAACTATAGGATCGCGGCATACAAAAGTCCAAGCATCATAGTTACCATTAGAACCAGTTTTCCCGAATATTTTTTCGTCAACATTAGAAGCTCTTCCGGTTCCTTTTCTAATTACTTCCCTTAATATTGTTTTTAACTGATTTAAGGCATCTTCTTCTATAACTTTCACTGCTTCTTCATTAAAATGTTGATGTAATATATTTCCATCTTTATCTCTAATTTCGAAAATTCCATAAGGCCATACAGCATATCCATTATTTACGAAAGAGGCGTATGCACTTACCATTTCTAATAAAGTTGCTTCTGACGCCCCAATAGCAGAGCTCAGGTTATAATTAATTGGTGAGTTTATTCCAAGCCTTTTAGCAGTTTTTATAACACTTCCCATTCCAATCATCTTTGCTACGCGAATACAGACACTATTTACTGAGTAAGTCAAAGCTTCAATTAATGAAATTTTTCCGAGAGTTCTCCATTTATAATTACTAGGTTTCCAAGAACCTTGTTTATATGGAGAATCGTCCATCATCATATTAGAGTCAATTCCAGCCTCAAAAGCGGCTAAATATACAAACGGCTTAAACGAAGACCCTGGCTGCCTCATAGCGGAAGTTGCTCTATTAAACTGACTTTTTCCATAATCCAAGCCGCCAACCATTGCTAAAACAGAGCCATCCCCACTTATAACAAGCGCCGCTGTTTGGCTGTATTTATATTCTTTTCCAAATTCTTCATAAAACTTTTTACAAGTTTCTTCGGCGCATTTTTGCATAGTAGTGTTTAAAGTAGTTGTAACAACAATATCTTGTTCTATTGGCCCAATAATTGATGGAATGTTATCAAAAACCCAATCTGCAAAGTATCTACTCCCCTTTTCCAAAGCATGTGTACTTGCAAAAAAGCCTTCCTGCCACGAATCTATCAATTTTTTCCACTTAGCATCAAGATATCCTGCATCTTCCATTACTTGTAAAACAATACGAGCTCTTCCAATGGCTTGCTGTGGGTTAGCTACAGGAGAATAGCGAGAAGGAGCACGTAAAACTCCTGCTAACAGTGCTGCTTCAAAAACAGTTAAATTTTTAGCTGATTTCTGAAAATATCTTCTTGCAGCAGCATCAATTCCAAAGGTTCCTGAACCAAAAAAGACTCTATTCAAATACAATGTAAGAATTTGATCTTTTGAAAATGCTGATTCTAATTTAAAAGCTAAAAGCAATTCTTGCATTTTCCTTTTTATTGAGCGATCACTAACGGAAAATATTTCCTTAGAAATTAAAAGATTTTTTGCAAGCTGTTGAGTTAATGTTGATCCACCTTGGGTAATGCGATTTGCACGAATATTAGTGATGAAAGCACGAATTATTCCTTTAAAATCTATCCCTTTATGATTGTAAAATCGCCTATCTTCAACTGCAAGGAAAGCATTAGTAACATAAGCTGGCAATTCTTTAACACTAACAAATTCTTCATACAAATCTCCATACGTTGCTATAACTGTTCCATCTGCTGCTTGAATTGTTACACTTGGAGTACGAACTGGAATATTTAAATCTTCAATTTTTGGTAAAGAACTATTTAACCAAAAAAAATATAAGACAACACCAATAACTGGAATTAAGCTGGTAAAGAAGGATAAAAGGAAAAATCTTTTAAAAAATTGTTTTAAAAGAAAAAAATCATTTTTTTTTCTTTGTTTTTTCATATTTATTTATGCTTATTTTTTAAAGAACTATATTAACTCTAAAAAGTTTTTATAATTTTGTACTCTGTCCATAGTTTCTATTTTACCAATTATCCCCATTATTTCAAACAAGTTTGGAGAAGCTGAACAACCTACTATAGCGATCCTTACCGGATATAAAAAATCCCCTACTTTCATTCCAGCATTTTTGCAGTAAGCTCTAATTTCTGATTCTATATTTTGAAACGAAGATAAGCTTTCAACCAATTGCAAAAAGTTTTTTAAATTTTGAATTGATTGCTCTCCATTTTTTACATGATTTTCAATAGACTTTATCTTTCGTAACTCAATTTCTTCTGCAAATTTGTTCGTCGCTTCGATGCTTGAATCCTCATGGGGTTTGGGGGAAATCTGTGATTCCCTCAAATGCCCCTCATGTATATCTAATACACTCCGGTTCTGCGCTTCGTATGCTCCTTCAACTTTGCTAGAAGAAATTGGTTTTGAAAGAAGTCCATTTTTTGCGTCAAAATTTGGTTTTTTTATATAAAAAAATGAATTTTCTGCTAATTCTACTAAAGTTTTTGCTCTTATTTTTAAGCCATCCATTCCTTGCAAAATTTGTTTTAGGCCATTTTCTAAAAGGACATCGTCTTTTACCTTTTCTTTAAGCAATGGTTTAATTTCTTTAAGTAAACGTTCATTACTGCTAATGCGCATGTAATGAGCATTTAAGTTTGTAAGTTTTGCCATATCAAATCGCGCCGGAGACCTTCCAACTGAGGAAATATCAAACCACTCTATTGCTTGCTCAATAGAAATGATTTCATCGTTTCCATGCGCCCACCCCAAGCGCAGCAAGTAATTTTTCATGGCATCTGGCAAAAATCCCATTGCTCTATACTGTTCTGCGCCAAGGGCTCCATGCCGCTTGGAAAGTTTTGCTCCGTCTGGTCCATGAATTAATGGGATATGCGCAAATTGGGGAACATCCCAACCGCACGCTTTGTAAAGATGATATTGGCGAAATGCGTTAGTAAGGTGGTCATCTCCACGGATAATGTGTGTGATATTCATATCATGATCATCAACCACCACAGAAAGCATATACGTTGGCGTACCATCTGCACGAAGTAAAACCATATCATCTAGCTG
This sequence comes from Holosporales bacterium, assembly GCA_031290075.1. Taxonomy (GTDB): domain Bacteria; phylum Pseudomonadota; class Alphaproteobacteria; order BNTO01; family BNTO01; genus JAITOG01. Next base: position 3,090 of record JAITOG010000109.1, read on the forward strand.
AGAATTGCTTAATTCTACAATTCCTTGAGTAATATCATTAATTACAGTTTTCCCTTTCGTTGGCGCCTTAAACCGAATTACTGGGGGAATTCCCTTGGGCGCCTCACTAACTGGCCTATCGCGCCATAATCCATTATATCTTGGGGGAAGGCCTTTTTCTAAGGCATCTTTACGCATTTTTTCAAGCTCATCTGGAGAGCAATAACAGTAATAGGCCTTTCCTTCTTTTACTAAATTATGGGCAACTTCAGCATGACATGAAGCTCTAGCAAATTGAAATACGGGCTCTTCGTTCCAATTTAATTCTAACCATTTCAAGCTTTCAAAAATCGCTTTAATTGCAGCATCTGTTGATCTTTCTCTATCGGTATCTTCAATTCTAAGCAAAAATTTTCCTTTGCAATGCATGGCAAAAAGCCAATTGAAGAGGGCTGTTCTTGCGCCACCTATATGCAAAAATCCAGTTGGACTTGGGGCAAATCTAACAACAACAGACATAACTAATTTTTTAAACAACTGCCAACAATAAGATTATATCGAAATATTGCTAGGTAGCCAGGGATTTTTTAAACTAATTATACCCAATGGCGGCGAAATGCCGTCTGAATTCTCTAGTGATTCTGCTGGATTAGAAGGCGATGAATCCGAGGATTCTACTGCGAATGTTATATTAACGCGAACTATGGATTAAAATAAAATTTAAAAATAGGCTAGATTCTATACAAAAAAGCATTTTTAAAAAGGAATCTAGCCTATTTTTGGAGATTTTTTAAATTTTATTTTAATCCATAGTTCGCGTTAATAGCCTTTGTTTTCCTGCTCATCCATCATCCAAATTTATGCCTAATCACTTGAAAAACAAACGCAATATCCTGCGGAAATCCGGAAAAATAACACGATGAATAGATATTTTCAATTGGCTTGGCAACTCCTCATATGAGGATATACACTAACTGTGTTCACATTTAACTTTTCGGCCTTTGAAGGCTCTGCAGCGCAGAGGCCCAAAATTGTAAAAATCAATTAATGAACAGGGTTACTATTTGGCTGGAGATGTTAGATTAATTCAGGATTTTGATATTATACCAAAACTCACGTTTAAACCCTAACTCCGCCAAAAGTCAGTGCGTCTATGTCATTCTCCTTAAGATTTATAAGGCTTTAATGGGAAAATCCAGACGTTCCAATTAGGCTGTCTACAGATTTTCTTCAACTCCTTATAAATCTTAGGAAAATGACATAGACGCACTGACTTTTGGTGGAGTTAGGGTTTATGATATTTTAACTGGTATTTTTTACGTCAAATCCGGTGCTATAATGCTTACGTACACTAAGTACGCTGCGCTTATGCGTTCCGTTTTTCCTTAAAAACCCTCAGTTAAAATATCCCTGAAGACAGCTTCTTATATATCCCAACCAATTTGTCGTATTGCTTCAGCAACAACAATTGCAGCAGCAACAGCTACATTCAATGAACGTGTTTTGTGAACCATAGGAATTTTTATTTTTTCTTCACATATATCGAAAAGCTCATCAGGAACTCCGCAACTTTCGCGCCCCATCAAACATATATCCCCTGGTTCGAATTTAAATTCATGATGTAATTTTGTCGCTTTTACATCTGAAAGAATAATTCTTCCCTGTTTTTCCTTTAAAAAACTATCAAAAGATGTATATTTTGTAATTTTTACTAAATCAATATAATCCATACCAGCTCTGCGCATTCTTTTATCATCCCAAGGAAATCCTGTTGGCTCAATAACATCAACTGGAACATTAAAGCAAGCACAAAAGCGTAGCATAGTTCCTACATTTTGCGCGATTTCTGGTTGATAAAGGGCTAGTCTAAGGTTTCTCATGCTATTTTTTTTGAAAGAATTACTTCTCTTTTATCTAAAAAAGCCGCAGATAAGGTTCCGTCATCCAAATAATTAAGCTCTCCACCAATAGGAATTCCTTGCGCAAGAGAGAAAACATTTATATCTTTTCCAGATAATAATTCAGCAATATAATACATTGTTGTTTGCCCTTCTATTGTTGCGCTAAGTGCTATGATAACCTCCGTTATTCCCTCATTTTCAATCCGATTTAATAAAGTTTCGGTATTAAGTTGATTAGGGCTAATCCCATCAATTGCAGACAAAATTCCCCCCAAAATATGAAATTTTCCATTAAAAAAATTAGCTCTCTCAATTGTCCATAAATCCGATACACTTTCAATTATACACAGCTGGTGCTTTGTTCTTTTTGGGTCAAGACAAACAGAGCAAATATCACTACAGCTGAAATTCCCACAAATTTGGCATTTTTTAATATTTTTTCTAACAGATTCAAGGTTAGAGATTAATTGATCCAAAAAGAATCCCTCATTTTTCAATGCAAATAACATTGCTCGCTGCGCAGAACGAGGACCAAATCCGGGCAATTGGGCCATTGTTTTAATTGCTTTTAGTAGTAAGGAATCCATTTTCCTTTTTTAGCAAGGCCGAGGCCGGAATCGAACCGACATCCAAAGATTTGCAGTCTTCTGCATAGCCATTCTGCCACTCGGCCAAAAAATAAAAAAAAAGTACTTTCTTTGTTACTATAGACATAAAAGAGAGAATAAAAAAAAACATAGCAAAAATGAAAAATCTTACATAGAATCCGTTCCCAACGGGAATTGAACCCGTGTTGCCGCCTTGAAAGGGCGATGTCCTAGACCGCTAGACGATGGGAACATACGCTTTCGATTATGTATACATAGTAATCTAAAAACTTCTTTTTTAAAAGGCAATTTTATTTTTTATGTTAATTCATGTGATTATGATACCAAAACTCATGCACTAACAATGCAGATGATTTTCCACAACCTCATAATCTGCAGGAGGTTCACAAACACAATCTGCCTGATTAAAGGTGAATTTTGGTTTATATACCCAAACTCCAAAAAATGGCGAATTCAAACTTCTTGGGTTTCAATGTTGGCAGCAATTAAAATCCGCATTCTTTGGGGCCCCCAGTATACCGATCTAGAATAAGCCCTTAAAAATTAAAATAGTTTTTTCTGTGTTTCGTTGCTTTTTTCCAAAATTTTTGCCATTTTTTGTGGTTTTGGCTCATTACGAACCTCCTTTTCAAAAAAATTTAACAATTCCGTTGCTCTTAAAATTACAGCTTTAGGTAATCCCGCAAGTTGGGCAACATGAATTCCATAAGACCTTTTAGCAACTCCATCTACAATTTTATGCAAAAAAATGATTTTGTTTTCCCATTCCTGAATTTCCGCAGTTACAGCAACCATAGCTGGCAATTTTTTCGTTAATTCAGTAATTTCATGATAATGCGTAGCAAAAATTGTTCTACAGCCAATATTATTATATAAATATTCGCTAACAGCCCAAGCAATTGAAAGCCCATCATACGTAGCTGTTCCGCGCCCAATTTCATCTAAAATAACAAAAGATTTATCTGTTGCTTGGTGTAATATAGCTGCGGTTTCTATCATTTCAACCATAAAGGTGGACTTCCCCGAAGCAATATCATCGGATGATCCAATTCGGCTAAAAATACGGTCAACAATTCCTATTTTTGCGCGCGTTGCTGGAACAAAAAGGCCAGCTTGCGCCATAATAATAATTAAAACATTTTGGCGCAAATAAGTGCTTTTCCCTGCCATATTTGGCCCTGTTACAATTAAAAATTGCCGCTTTTCTTTATCAAGGTAACAATTATTTGCTGTAAATGAGCGCTCGTTACTTTGAAAAGCTAGCTCAACAATTGGATGCCGTCCTCCTTCTATTTCGATAGTTTGGTAGCTGGAAAGCTCAGGCCTTACGTAATTATTTTTCCTAGCCAAGTATGCCATAGAAGCAAAAAGATCGATTTCTGCAATAACTTTAGAAAGTTCTATTAAAGATTCTTTGAAAGACAGAACTTCTTGGCATATCATATTAAACAATTCAATTTCCCTAAGATACGCTAGCTTCTCCGCATCATTAATAGATTTTTCCAAATCAACTAATTCAGGCGTTATATATCTTGTGCAGTTTGTTAATGTTTGGCGATGCACGAAATTATAAGGAACCTTTGAAACTTGCCCAGAACTTACTTCTATATAAATTCCCCAAACACTATTTCTTCCTATTCTAAGATTATTAATTCCAGTTTGTTGTATATACTGCTCTTGTATTTTCGCTAAACTTTCAGAGGAATTATTAAGTAAATACCGATAATGTCGCAATTTTTCGTCAAAGGAATCCTTAATAAAGTTTCCATTCCTGGTTAATGCGGGAACTTCCTCATTAAGAATGCTATCTAAAAGATCTATTAGATGAGTATGGCTTGAAAGATTAGAAATCCATCGCTGCTCAGTTTTTTCATTTAATAAAACTTTTCCAGCTAAATCCGCTTTGTTTAAAGCAATTTTTAGAGATTGCAGATCTTTAGGGGTTGCTCTGTTTAAAGTTATTCTAGAAATAATTCTTTCTACATCTGGTAATTTTGACAGAATTTCGCGAATTTTTGACTCAATTTGTGATTTTTTTAGAAAAAAATCGATTTTATTGAAACGTTCCTCAATTTTTTCAATATCAAGCAATGGTGAGATTATCCAACTTTGCAAAAGCCTACGCCCAACAGTTGTTACAGTTTTATTAAGTGCTGAAAAAAGAGACATACCATTTTCAGACTGAGTTGACGAAATTTCAAGATTCCTACGCGTTGCTGCATCTATAGCCATAAATTCGTTTGAACAGATAATTTTTGGAGCTAAAAGGGAAATATTTTTATTGCATTGTGTTGTTGTTATATAGTCAACCAAAACCCCAGCAGCTTGAATTTCTGCTGTATTCATTTTGCAAAAAACATCTAAAGTTTTTACATTATAAATAGATTCCAGTAAATTCTTGGCATTTGTATTATTAAATCTAGCTTTTGGTAATAACGCTAACTTCTTTTTTAATCCTTCAAAATTTTGCATAAATTCTGAGAATGTTTCATCAGAAATAATAATTTCTGCAGGATTCCATCTTGCTAATACATTATTCAGCTCAGAAAGAAAGAAAGACTCAATACCAAAAAAACCAGTAGAAATATCTGCAATTGCTGCAGAAAATTTCCCTTTAGAGATTATGGATATAGCCATAATATAATTAGGTTCTGCTGATAACAATTCTTCTTCTGTTATTGTTCCAGTAGTTACAATTCTTACTATATCGCGCTGAAGTGGTCCTTTTCCTCCGCGCTCTTTGGCTTGTTCAGGAGTTTCTATTTGATCGCAAATCGCAACTTTGTAGCCTTTTTGAATTAGTTTTGCCAAATAAAGTTCAAAAGAGTTAACGGGTACACCGCACATTGGAATATCTTGCCCTGCTTGCTTACCACGCTTAGTAAGGGTTATATCAAGCTCTTTTGAAGTAACTACGGCATCATCAAAAAACATTTCAAAAAAGTCGCCCATTCTATAAAATAGAAGGCAATCTTTATGTTTATTTTTTATATCTATATATTGGCGTATTATTGGAGATGTAGCTTCATTATCTGTTGGCATAATTTTAATACAAAATGGCTTTCATTCTTTTATCTTTACAACACTTGTGCTAAAAATAGCATAATTTTTCAGTGCTTTGTTGTGGAATTAAGAAGCGGTCTTCATGGATATTTTAACTAAGAGTTTTAAAGGAAAAACGAAGCGCAGAACCGGAGTGTATCTAGATATATACTGGGTCCCCCAAAGAATGCGGATTTTAATTGCTGCCAATCCTTGAAATCCAAGAAGTTTGAATCCGCAATTTTTTGGGGTTTGGGTATACATGAGGGGCATTGTGGGAAATCTGTGATTCTCTCCAAACCCCGTGAGGATTCTAGCATCGAAGCGACGAACAAATTTGCAGAAGAAATTGAGTTACCAAGGAAGGCTATTCATCCATGGTTTTAAGAACCTGTTTTTAAGAAGATGTCTTCATGGATATTTTAACTATGCCCTCTCCACCTAAAGATTGAGAATTTTGACGGAAAGGCAGCTTAGGAAATAAAAGCTTATCCTTCCTTTAAAAATTCTCAATCTTTAGTTGAGAGGGCATACCTTCAGGATTTGGAGGAAAGTGGTTGTTTTTGTGTATTTTTTTAAAAAAACAATTTTTTTTCTGAAAATTAACTTATTTTAAACTTTTATTAATTAATATTAAATTATGAGACTGTTTTATTAACACTCCTAGTATCCACTAGGTCTTGTTAGTTTTTTAAAAAGAGATTTATTTATGAATATTAATATGAAAAAATTTTTTAAATTAGGAATATTTGCAGCTGGATTGGCTGCAATGTTTTTTGTTGGGGATGTGAATGCTGCTGCACCTGCTGCTGGTGTTGGACATCCAGAAAGCCACTTGTTTGCAGGTGCAGTTATTGCAGATGAAGGGTTTAGATGGCGGAATAGTTTTGATTTTACTGTAGATCTTGGAAATGGGGGAGGACAACAAACAATACTTCCTGCAAATTGGTGGTTTAATGATGGAACTGGGGTTGCTCCAGGTTTTGTACCTGGAGGTGGAGGATTTATTGCTAATGCAACAGCAAATGGAATACATGGTCATTTAAGTAATATTGTGAATATTGGACGAAATGCAGCAGTAGCAGGACCAGTACTAGGGCAAAATCATATGGCAGCTGCAGCAATTACAATAACTGTGTTCACATTTAACTTTTCGGCCTTTGAAGGCTCTGCAGCGCAGAGGCCCAAAATTGTAAAAATCAATTAATGAACAGGGTTAATTGTTATAATAAATCCAAATAATGGTAATTTAGAAGCTTATAGTGAAGTAATTAGAGATAGTACTGCATTTCTTCCACTATTTCCTCCACCAGCTCCCATTACTGATCAAGTAGCAGTATCTATTCCTAGAATTAATTTAAGGAATCCTAGAACTACAAATATAATGAATGCTGGATTATCAATGTATTATGCAAGTACAAAAGTTCCAGTAGGTCCACCAGCTGGTGTAGCAGCAAATATTCTTGCAGGTCCAGTTGAAACTCATGTTTTACAAACTGCTAATAATCTGTTAGGAGCACAAATTCCTGCAGTTATACCTGGACCTGGTGCAGTAGCAGGTGGAGGTTATGGATGTTGTGAAGGGCAGATTGTTGCAAGATTGTTTGATACAAATCCACCTGTTGATCCTGCTGCTCCAGGAACTTTGCTTCAGCCACTTTTTCCACAGGTTATAAGGAATCTTCTTACTGAAGCAGAAGTTCAACGAGTTGCTGCAGGCCAAGCAAATCCAATAACAGGAGCTGATATTGTCCTTGTTGTTCTTCATATTCATTCTCATCAAGATCCTTGTGCAAAATGCTCAAAAGTTTTAAGTGGATTATCCAGACAAATGAATATGCCAGAACATGACCCAGCAAATCCTAATACAACTCAAACCCCAGCAATGACAACTCTATTAAATAATTGGGCAGGTGTAGGGCTTAATCCAGTGCCAGTAAATATCCGAATACCTGGTTTAATAGAAAACCTACATGATGGTGATGCTAAATTTTTAATAGAAGTTTCTTCTGATGTTCCATATTCATTTAATCTAGGAGGAGGAATAAGAGCATGTTCACATGCAGAAGTGGCTGGGCAAGATGGTAACGGTGCAACACCTATAAATGTAAATATAGGTGGCGGTCCAATTAACTTTGCTGGGCCAGCTGGTCCTGCAGTTCCAGTTGCTGCTGGTGGTGCAGTAGGCCCACATCAACTTGCGATACTAGGAGGAACTTTCTTTCCAGCAACATTTCCACCATATGTAGTATATGGGAGGGTTGTTGCAGGAGGAGGTATTGCTGCTCCAGCAAATCCATGTGGTGTACCAGTATTAGCACATGTTGCAGCAGCTGGAAATTTAGGACAAGTACCTTAATTTCTTTAAAAACAATTTAACTGAGGTATGTAAAAAAAGAATGGAGATTCTCTAACAAAGACATCTCCATTACTTTCTTAACAATATGGATATTAATCTTCTTAAGAATTTGAAACAATTCTTTGAGCTTTAACATCCTCATTAGCCTTTTTTATTGCCAATATAAGACAATTACCTTGCGGTAAATTTTTATTATATTGTAAAACCTTTTGCCTTACATCCTCTGTATATCGTGCTGGATTGAAACTTACACTTACATATCCTCCTGCAAGAGAAATAACCTCAGCTGTAACTGGTTCATCATTATACAGTAACAAATTTGCAAATACTTGTTTATACTGGTCAAGATAACTACTTGCAGAAATAATTTTTTCACCCAATCCAAGAAGTCTTATACAAATATTTCCTAATATTTCATCAACATATGAGTAATTTCCAACTACCCATGATAATTCATCTCTAATTTCATCAAAATCTGCTAATTGACCAGCTAATGCAAGTAAAGTCTTTACATCCTTTGAATCTGTTTTTGCAATTGCTTTTAAGCATTCTCTAACTTGCTCAACTACCCAATTCCCATCATACTTTGGATCATTAACCCAATCTGGTGCTAATACCTTCTTAAAGGTCACCTTCCCATATGGCCCATCCACAATCAGTTCAGGCAATAACACTTCTGGCTCTCTTTTCTCTCCAGCCACACACACTCCACTTCCAACAATCCCTATCCCTAATAATACCCCAAAAAGCATTCCTTTCATAACGCCCTCATAAAAATAAACAATTTGTAACTTTATACAACAATTTTTATAT
>JAITOG010000037.1 GCA_031290075.1 Holosporales bacterium
AGCTGCTAACATGGATGTGAACCTTATTGCTTCTGTTACAGAACTTCCTGTTGAAGAAATATTGGCTTTAAAGGAAAAGGGTTAAATCCAACAACCAAACACCAGCAAAGTTGATTTGCTCTTTTTACTTTCGTAACTTAGAAGCTGTCTTCATGGATATTTTTTTTACTGGTGTTTTATACCCAAACCCCAAAAATTGCGGATTCAAACTTCTTGGGTTTCAAGATTGGCAGCAATTAAAATCCGCATTCTTTGGGGGCCCCGGTATATAATGCTACATACACTAAATACACTGCGCTTATGCGCTCCATTTTTCCTTAAACCCTCACTTAAAATATCCATAAAGACAGCTTCTGAGTTAGAATTTGAGCTTTATTGCGCAGAAATAGTTAGAGGGTCAGGGTGGATTTCGCGTAGCAGCACAGGAATATCAGCTTCAGTCAGAGAAAAATCATCAGATTCAAATAGATGGGGCAGCCGCACAGGATCTTCCTCATCGCTTTCTTCTTCTTTTGTTACATCTTCTATCAACGACTCTACAAGTATTCCTAAATTCGGGTTATCTGCTTTTAAACTCTGCGTCTCTAATAATTCTCCAAACTCTTCTGTATGATTAATTAAAAATTTATATATCTTATAAGCAAGAAAAAGTTTGTCAATTCTTTTAAGAACTTCTTGTGGATTATCTGTAAGGAATCTTATTTCTTTTTTTAAATTTTTCTTGCTTTTTTTACTACCGTGATTACGACGAATAATAGAGTCCTTCACACTATTTTCTGGATTAGGTCTTTGAAATGCCTCTAACAGTTCAAATGTAAGTCTTGTAGAAGGACGAGAAAATAATGAAAGATCTTGGTATCGTTCAGCAGTGAATCCAACAGTAGAAAAACTGCATACCAATAAACTTGCTTGTGCAGTAGTACGTAATAACGATTTTGAAAATACAATACGAAACATATTTAAAACTTTTTTTAAAACCCCACCTTTAAAGTGTTATACAAGCAAAATTTTATGTCAAGGTGGTCTATTAGAAGTTTTTAAAGGGCGGTTTTCTTTTAAAATTTCCAAAAAACCAGATTTTTTACGGATTATACAGCCTCGTGCAGTTGCTGCCCGAAAGTCTCGTTTAGTTATTTTTTCATATAACCTATCTAAAATCCCTTGAGAACAAGGAGTTTTGTTTTCACATACCTGCAAAAAAACATTGCTTAACACCATTTTCACAACTTGTGGAATTTGAGTTTTTGTAAGCTCTACACTAAACTTAATTATTCCATTTTCTTTTTGTATATAATCTTTAATAGCTTTTTTTGCTAAGTCTTGTAATTGGTTTTCTAAATTTTGAAGATATTTTATTGAGGAAATAACAGCTTGTTTTTTTAACCCTATTTCTTCTAAAACCATCCAACTTTTTCTAATAAAAACTCTTTCAAATTTTTCATCCTCATTAGAGGAATCATTTATATAATCTTGTTTAAAATATTGTTGAAGTATTTCCTTTAAATCTTCTTGAGGAATTTCTAAAAGTGGACGAATAATTTGAATTTGATTCAAATAGGATATTGGTCGTATTGAGCATAACCCTGTAAGGCTAGCACCGCGCTTTAAGCGCATAAGAAAAGTTTCTGTTTGATCACCGGCATGGTGAGCTGTGTAAAGCGCAGTAATCCCATTTTCTTTGCAAAAACCAGTTAAAAGCTGGTAACGCGCTTGGCGTGAAGCTTCCTCTATTTGCGAAGCTAGGGGAGCATGTTCCCATGTTAAAACTTTGTGATTCATCTTATATTTAGAGAGCCATAAATGAACTTGCTCTGCTTCATCCCGAGATTCAGGGCGCAAACGATGATCAACCGTTACAGCAATCAAATTTTCATTAGAACCCAAAGTATTAAGTAAAAATTCGTTGAATAACAACGTGAGGGCCATACTATCTGCTCCCCCTGAAACGCCGATAGCAAATTTATTTTTATAGGGAAATATTTGAATAATTTTTGTGAACTCTTTTAGACTAAACATAAGCTTCTAACAATTTATTATTACGCAGTATACCTCATTTTATAAGGAAAAACACAGTACTTATTTGGTATAATGTAAGTGCAATTTGGAAATGTTGTCAGCAAAATTTTTTATTGCATATTATTATAGTAATTTGTAGTGTTATAGTGTCGCGGCTGTGGCGAAATTGGTAGACGCGCAGCGTTGAGGTCGCTGTGGGGCAACCTGTGGAAGTTCGACTCTTCTCGGCCGCACCATATTACTTGGAGCTTCAAAAAATGTGGATTTTGGTTGGCTACATTCTCCTGGGAATTCAGGTAACTTGGATCCGTAATTTTTGAGGTTTAGGTATATTTTCTTGTTGATCATGTGTGAAGGTCTTGAGCAAAAATAAAACAATACTTTCAATCTACTCCGATGGAGAATGCGGAGCAGTTACATTTTTAAAAGGGAGTAAACTTTTTTCAGAAGAAATTTATTGGGAAGATGGAAAATCCCAATCTATTGATCTTTTGCTTTTAATTGAAAAAATTATAAAAACTGCTAATTTTGACACAAAAAAAGAAAAAATAGACGTAATTATAGCTCCAAAGGGGCCATCTTCTTTTACAACAACAAGAACACTATTAACAATTGCCAAATCTTTTCAATTCTGTTTTCCAAATGCCGAGATTTTTGCTCCGTCTCACTTCCATGTTTTAGCTTTTGCTGCAAAAGATGAAATTAGATGCGAAAAATCTAATAGACTTTTTTCGAAACCAATTTCTTCTAGCAAAGTTGAAGTAGCATACGAAGCGCAGAACCAGGGTGTATTAGATGAGGATTCGAGCATCGATGCGACGAACAAATTTGCAGAAGAAATTGAGTTACGAGAGAAGTCTATTGAATCTGAAAAATATTTTTATGTATTAATAGATGCTTTAAATAATGGGTTTTACTGCGCCTTTTTTAAGTTAGATAAAAATAAAATAGTTCCAATGATGATTGAAGAGCCTGCGTTTTATGACAAGTATTCTTCAAATATATTTTTAGAAAAATGTAAACATAAAGTATTAATAACGAATTTTAAAAACACTTCAAACATTTTTGATGATTTTAAAATTGTAAAAATTTCAAAGAACCTATCAGAACAACAAATAAACTTGTACAAAAATGGGGTTGAAAATAATTTGGAATGTTCGGAATTCAGACCGTTTTACTTGCATATACCAGATTTCAAAAAAGTAAGAAGCTGTTTTCATGGATTATTTTAACTGGTGTTTTTTACGTCAAATCCGGTGCTCGAATCCTCATGTATATCTAATACACTCCGGTTCTGCGCTTCGTTTTTCCTTAAAAACCCCTAGTTAAAATATCCATGAAAACAGCTTCTAAAAGAATTTGCCAATGAAGGAAAATCTGCTAATTAGGAAAGCAACTTTAAACGATATTGAAAATTTACTATCTCTGCATCAGGAAAATTTTTTACAAAAATTCGATTCTCCATGGAATCGCAAACAATTTTGTGACTTTTTTCAGCAAGATTGGGGAAAAATGTTTTTAGCGAGTTTTTATGAAAAAAATAATTTTTTTGCAAAATTTCACGAAAAAATCGTTGGCATGGTTGCCATAATGGAAACTCCGGAATCGATTGAAATTTTAACAATTGCAGTTGCTTCCAATTTTAAAAGGCAAGGAATTGCAACGCAAATGTTTGAATATTTATTCCAGAAATATATAAAAAAAAACTTTTTTCTTGAAGTTGTTGAAAGTAATTTTTCAGCAATTAACCTATATAAAAAACTTGGTTTTATTGAAATCAACAAAAGGAAAAAGTATTACTTTTCCCAAGATAAAAAAGAATCAGCAAATGCGCTAGTTATGCGCTTTAATCTTTTCCAGCAAACCGGGCAGTAAGCTCTTTCACTGTTTCTTCATCTATTTTATGAAAAAGCTGAATTGGCTCCCCAATTTTGTGTCCTTTCTCGAAATATCTGAAATTAACACAATCCGTAATTTTCGTTGTACGTAAATTTTCTATTTCATCATCTAGCACTGCAAAAATTTTTTCGGATGTTTTAGGGATGAATGGGAAGCTGACAATAGCGAAAACCCTTAGCAAATGTATACAATGTATAAGCGTAATTTGGCATTGCTCTATATTAGTTTTAGCGCTATTCCACGGGGCGTTTTGGGTAATATATTCATTTCCTAGCACCCATAAAGCACGAAGCTCAGCCATAGTCACACGGAATTTCCGTTCTAATAGGGATTGATTAATTTTTTCTATAAAATCTTTTACTTTCTTTTCAAGATTGAAATCTATATTTTTATTTGAAAGTTCTATATTTATTTTTAAATCAAAGTATTTTTTATGTAAAGCTACAGTTCTTGTAAGGAAATTCCCCAAAGTATCGGCCAAATTTTTATTAACAACAGCGGCAAAAGAAGCGAAAGAGAAATCTGAATCAGATGTTTCTGGGCAATTTGCAAGCAAATAGTATCTCCAATAATCTGCTGGGTATAGATTTAGCGCAACATCTGTGAAAACCCCTCTTTGTTGGCTGGTCGAAAATTTCCCGTGTTCGTATGTTAGCCAATGGAATCCTTTAATATCATTCACTTTTTTGAATTTTTCCCCAGTTCCCAGGATCATTGCTGGCCAAAAAACTGAATGAAAGGGAACATTGTCTTTTGCCATAAACTCAGCATAAAAAACATCATCCTCATTTTCTGGAAGCCACCATTTTTCCCAAATATCTGGATCGTTTATATTTTCAGCCCAGTCTTTGGTTATACTTATGTAGCCATTTGGCGCATCAAACCAAACGTAGAAAACTTTACTTTCTTGTGAAATTTCCTCTTTAGAATTATTTTCTTCAATAGACTTTTTTTGTCTATTAATCCAAGCTAGCGGAACGTTGATTCCCCATTTTAAATCTCTTGTAATACAGCGGGGACGCAATCCTTCTTTGATCCATTTTCGCGCGATCCCTTTAACAGTATCAGACCAATTTGTCTTTTTTTCTACCCATGCGGCAACTTTTGACTCTAGCTTTGGCATATCAAGAAAGAAATGTTTCGTTTTCTGTAGAACTATATTTTTGCTTTTGCTTATTGCTGAATGGGGATCCACAAGCTCTTCAGGATTTAACAAAACGCCACACCCTTCGCATTGATCTCCTCTAGCTCGGGTATAGCCGCAATGCGGACAAGTTCCTTCTACATATCTATCTGGCAAAAAACGCTTATCATCAAATGAATAGTATTGATCAATATATTGCTCTTGTATATATCCGTTTTCGTATAATTTTTTGAATATTTCAGTAGTAAAAATATGGTTTGATTTTGATGATGTTCTTCCAAAAAAGTCAAATTCAATATTAAATTGTTCGTATATTTCTTTTTGGATTTCATACATTTGTCTACAATATACTTCTATTGGTATTCCCGCAGTTTCAGCAGCAATTTCTGCTGGTGTACCATGCTCATCAGTACCGCAAATATATAAAACCTCTTTGCCACTTTGCCTAAGAAATCTAGCATAAACATCTGCTGGCAAAATAGAACCAATCAAATTTCCCAAATGTTTAACGCCGTTAATATAAGGTAATGCACTTGTAATAAGATAACGAATAGGCACAAGCTAAATCATAAAAGGTTGTAACAATAAAAGTATTCATTATTAATTTGGTTTGTGCAATTAAAAATTTGAAATGGGATAAGAAAAATTTGATCCCCTCATTATATACTGGCGCCCACAAAGAATGCGGATTTTAATTACTGCCAATCCTTGAAACCCAAGAAGTTTGAATCCGCAATTTTTTGGGGTTTGGGTATAATAATGATCCGGGACTAAGCAGTTAGAAACTTGCTCATTGCTTTAACTGCAAAATTGAATATTTCAGCATTTGATTTTTTATTTAAACGTTCAAGGTTTACTAGGAGGTCTATACACTTTATACTTGAGAACTAAAAGATCCTGAAATTGTGTTGACAAAAATAAAATAAAACTTGAAATGTAAAAGGAACATTATTATAATCACTGTTGCAATTATTTTAAAGGAGGTAAAGGCAATGAAAGGATTTTATAAAACTGCAGTGGCGCTTGTTGTTGGAGTGGGCATCTTCACCTACGAATCAGCTAATACTATGACGGAAATGACGGAAGAAATGATGAAAGAAGAGGGATATAAGCTACTTCATACATTAGTTGCTTTAAATGATGATGCGAAAGTTAGAGAATTACTTATGGATAACCCAAATATTATAGAGACTAAAACTACTAAATCTGGAATGACCCCACTTCATGTAGCAGCTTATACAAATGCTGGAGACGTTTTTTGGCTTTTACTTAATTGGGGCGCAAATATATATGCTACAGATGAAGATGGAAATACCCCACTTCATTTAGCAGCTTCTTTGGGAAATGAAAATATATTTTTTACATTACTTACTGAATTTGTTAATGCGAAAGCAAATATAAATGTTGGAAATAAGAATGGAGAGACACCACTTCATTTAGCAATTCTTAAAGAGCACACACTCATTATTGCAGAATTAATTGCAGCGGGAGCAAATATATATATTAAAAATAAAAATGGAGATTCCCCATTTCGTTTAGCAGATTTGAAAAAGAATATTAAAATTATTACAGAATTAGCTAGTGTTACAAATGGAAATACCCCACTTCATATAGCAGTTTGGGAAAATAATATAGAAGCTGTTAAAGAATTAATTGAAGCGGAAGCATATACAGATATTAAAAATAATGATGGAAATACCCCACTTCATATAGCAGTTTGGGAAAATAATATAGAAGCTGTTACAGAATTAATTGAAGCGGGAGCATGTACAGATATTAAAAATAATGATGGGAATACCCCACTTCATATAGCAGTTTGGGAAAATAATATAGAAGCTGTTACAGAATTACTTAAAGCGAAAGCAAGTATAGATATTACAAATGAAGAAGAAAATACCCCACTTCATTGGGC
>JAITOG010000060.1 GCA_031290075.1 Holosporales bacterium
TCCTTCAATCTCCCGCCAGATTGTTTCGCGTCTTGGTTAGCTGCGTCATCTGCTGCCCCGCAAGAAAGATTGCTTCTCCCCAATAATGAAACAAGCAGCGCCGTAGTTTATAAAATCCTTTCATACTTCCTAAAAATCCTGACAACCTGCCTAGCTACAATGTGTTGAAAAAAAAGGAAAAAAATAAAACTTGAAATGTAGAAGAAACATTATTATTATTATTTTATTAAGTTATTTTTAAGGAAGTATATAAAATGAAAAGATTTTATAAAACTACGGCGCTGCTTGTTTCATTATTAGGGATAAGCAATCTTTCTTGCGGGGAATTAGGTGGCGCAGCAAACCAAGACGCGAAACAACCAACCTTGCAAGGCGAGGAATTAGCCCCCTTACATGACGAGGTATTAGGTGGCGCAGCAAAGCAACAACTTGGCGATAAATTAACGCTATGGGACAAAGTGTTTATAGGAACAACGATAGTAGGATGTGTAGGTATGCTTGGAGCTTGGTTATGGTATATTCATTATAATAACAACAAGTATAAACATGATGATTGGATTAAGAAGAGTGCGGCGAAGAGTATTGAGGAGAATCCTTTCTGGATGGCATTAGGCGCTTTTGCGGTACATTTTATTAAAGAAGGGGAAGAAGGGGAAGAAGTAAAAGAAGTGATAGAAAGGGTAGAAGGTTTTTTAACTGCAACTGAAAAATTAATAGAGGCCTCAAACATATCCCCGGTATTTTTAAAAAATAGACTTTCGAAACCAATTTCTCATGAGGTTTGGGGAAAATTACAGATTTCCCCCAATGCCCCTCATGTATATCTAATACCAAAATCCACATTTAATCAGACAGATTGTGTTTATGAACCTCTTACAGATTATGAGGTTGTGGAAAATTATCTGCATTGTTAATTATGGATTTTGGTATAATACACTCCGGTTCTGCGCTTCGTATACCCAAACCCCAAAAAATTGCGGATTCAAACTTCTTGGGTTTAAAGGGATTGACAGCAATTAAAATCCGCATTCTTTGGGGACCCCAGTATATGCTCCTTCAACTTTGCTAGAAGAAATTGGTTTAGAAAGAAATCTATTCAAAATCTTCTTAAACTTATTTTTCTATAAAACAGGTTTTGCAATTTCAATAATCTCCAAACGCTCAGGTCCTGTGGATACAGAAATTATAGGTGAATTAACTTGTTTTTCTATAAAATCAAGATATTTACGGGCATTAGTCGGTAAACCTTTTATGTTCTTTATTCCCTTTGTTGAGGTTTGCCATCCAGGAAGTGTTGTATAAACAGGAATAGCTTTTTCCATGTATTCATTCTTAGCATTAAACAAAAATGGAACCTTCTGATTATTTATTTCATATCCCGTACAAACTTTAAGTTCTGGTAACCCATCCAAAACATCTAATTTAGTAATAGCTAGGCCATTAGCTCCGGAAAGGTAAACCGTACGTGCAACAACAGCTGTATCTATCCATCCGCATCGTCTTGGGCGCCCTGTTGTAACTCCAAATTCCGCGCCTGATTTTCTTAGATATTCCCCAGTTTCATCGGTTAACTCAGTAGGAAAGAAGCCATTGCCAACCCTGGTTGTGTATGCCTTCACAATTCCAAGAACAAAGCCGATCTCGCTTAATGGAACTCCGGCTCCAATTGAAACCTGTGCTGCAATTGTATTTGAAGAAGTAACCATTGGAAAAGAGCCATGATCAATATCAAGCATGCTTCCTTGAGCTCCTTCAAAAATAATCTGCCCTCCTGCTTTTTTAATTTCGTAAAGCTTTTGGCTAACATTTCCAATATAAGGCACCAAAAATTGAGCACATTCGTTTAAATAATTTATGATATCTTGCGCTTTTATCTCTTTTTCGTTTACTCCGCGGCGAATCGCATTATGCAAAAATAAAAGCTTTTCAACTTTGCCAGGAAGCGATTCCAGCTCTAGTAAATCACCAGCCTTAATTGCGAAACGCCCAACCTTATCCATATAAATTGGTCCTATTCCGCGCCCTGTTGTGCCAACGGCGGTTTTACTATTTGCTCTTTCCTGTATTGCATCCATTTCTGGATGTACACCAGGAATAATAAGCGAGGTCCCCTCTGAAATTAAAAGGTTTTTAGGAGAAATATCAAAATCTCCCTTAAGCGCATTAATTTCCTCAGTCAAACGAGACACGTTTAAAACTACACCATTACCTATAACCGCTAATTTCCCTTGCAAAATCCCAGATGGCATAAGATTAAACTTGTATACTTTTTCTCCAATAATTACAGTGTGCCCTGCATTATTTCCGCCTTGGAAACGAACAACAGCATCTGCTTTTTCACTATGGAAATCAGTCAGCTTCCCTTTTCCTTCGTCTCCCCATTGTAATCCAATTATTGTAATATTATTTTTCATAGAAATTCCTTTGCGCATTAGATAATGGTCTAAACACAATTTTAACAAGCATTATATTAAACTTTTTAGCAACAAAATAAAATTCCGTCAATTGAACAAAAAATAAACATGAATTTAATTTTTACTTAAACTATTATAAAATAAACTTAAAGTTTCTATTTTTATAAGTAAAATTTTGCGTTTTTTAGAAAAAATTAAAAAAAAAAGTAATTTTATAGCTAAAATAATAATAAAAATTTTAGAGTATATTTTTACTTTTTGCGCAATTTTATCTTTACTGTATGTTATTGCATTAAAACTAGATTTCCCTCAACATGCTGCTAATAATTTTTTAAAAAAACATTTAGAAACAGCTGATTGGACAACCGAAATATCTGAGATATTTGGAATATTTCCATTTTCATTTAATGTTATGAATATTAATATTCAAACAAAAGGTGGAATAAAAATAGATTTGAAGAATATAAAATTTTTATTCAATTGGAAATCTTTACATTTTAATTTAATTTGTAAAGAGGCAATTATAAATAAAAATACAAAAAATTCTTCAAATAATAACTTTTTAAAAAATATTGCTAATAACACTTTAAATATAAATGCAAAACAAATTTTAGATTTTCTTAAAAAATATTCAAATGTTGCCATATTTAATTTAATTAAAGTAGAATCATTACATACTGATGATTCTATTACTGGGAATATACGTTTAAACTTAACAAAAAAGAAAAATAAGCAACTTCTTGAAGCTAAGATAAATAATATGGGAAAAATTTTTACCTTACAAATAAGCGATTTAAAACAAAACAAAACTTTAAAGGACCCCAATATTTCAGCCTACTTTTTGCTAGAATATAATGATGAAAAAAGTGAAGGAAAAATAAGTACACAAGGCGTCTTTTCAATATTTCAAAATAATATATCCATTAATACCCAAATATTTGATAATAAAACAGATTTTCTTCATAGAAGTAACTTGCTCTGTAATTTAAAAATTTCAGAGCTTTCCAATTTTTTGTTAAGTTTTGTTGAACCATCTGTTCAAAGTAATCGCTCTGAATTTGCAACACTTTCGCTAAAAGCAAATATTTTACAAGATGAATTTATAGTAAAGTCAGTTGTTTTTTCAAATAAAGAAGCAATAATTAATGTATATAAAAGTGTTTTAAGTACAGAGGAAAAAAAAGAAGTAAAGATATGTGAAGCTAAATTAAACTTTTCTAATAATTTTTTAGAATTTTTCATGGATTTTGCTGAAAATGATCAACAGGAAACCCATTTTACTTGTGATGGTGTTTTTTCCACACAAAATAAATTAATAAATATAAATCATTTTTCCGGAACAATTTATAATAATCAATTTAATTTAAAAAAAGAATTACAGATAGATTTATCAAATAAAACTTCTTCTAGTATTTTAATAGATGTAAATAAACACACTCTCAATATTCCAAAAGTATATTTAGACAATAAAGAAAAAACAACATTTACATTAAGTCCATTATGTCTATATTTTCAAGATGGAGCCGATATATTTTATTTTGGAACTTATCAAATAAGCGGAGATATAAATTTTGAAGGTTTATTCCCAAATGCTAAAATCGCTATTAAATCAAAATTTGATCAAAAAGACATGATTTCATTTAAAAAAGAGGAATTTTTGGTTCAAAAAGTGGATTTTTTGGTAAATGGAGAAGTACATTTAAACAAAGATTCTGCTTGTTTTAAAAATGGGCAATTATTAAGTAAAGATAGTGTAGTTAAAATAGAACTAAAGATGACTCCTGCATCAAAGAATGTTTTTTCAATTATTCCTGCAATAAAAGATATGCTTTCTGAAGCTCCATTACAAAATGCAGTGAAGTATGGGGATCTTGTAAAGCTAGAAGGAAGTATAAAAGGAATGCTTTCACTCTCTCCAATTGCAGCTTTTTTTGTAAATGGTGATGTAATTAAAGGAAATATTAATACAAACCTTAACATTTCTGGTTTTATAAGAAACCCTGAAATATCTGGAAAAATGATTTTATCTAATGGTTATTATGAAAATATAAGTAATAGCGTTGTTTTAAAAAATATTGAAATTGAAGCCGTTGGTGAAAAAAATGAGTTGCATATGCGTTCAATTCGCTTTACTGACGGAACAAAAATTGGAACAAGTTGTATAGCGCAAAATCCAAGGTATAACATTAATTCTCCACCAAAAGGAACTGCTGGTGGAACTGGGAAGATTTTATTTTTCTCTAAAGAGTACACTCTTGATCCAAAACTTATTATGGATTTAAATTGTAACTTTTTTCAAGCAACGTACGGGGAAGTTGTTAAAGCAAGGGGAACAGGTTTACTTAAACTTTCAGGCCCTCTAGCTGGTTTATCTGAAAACCCCATTATTACTGGGAATGTAATAGTTAATCCAATGGTTATTAACACAGCTGCAGCTTCAATACTTCCCTCAATTGATTACGATATAAAGTTAAATCAAAAAAAGCGCAAAAAATCTAAAAAGGACAATAAAAATGAATTTTTAGAGCAAGAACCACGCATTAATCCAAACAGATTTCGACTCAATATAACGCTTAATACAGGAAATAACGTAATAGTAAAAGGAGATAATGAATTAAAGGGATTTGTAAAAGGAACTGTAATTGCCCAAGGGCCACTTCGTTCCCCATATTTAGTTGGCGAGTTGAATGTTGATACGAAAAAAACAAATTCTTATAATTTATTTGGGCATATTTTAAAAGTACAATGTGGAACTATAAAATATAGTATTAATAATATAAATGAATCATATATTGATATTATTATGCATACAAAAATAAACCAAACTGAAGCAAGTCAAACTGATGTTTTTGTTGATATTTCAGGGTATCCTTCAAATTTGAATATTTCTTTTCGCTCTAATCCGCCAAAATCCAAAGAAGCTATCTTATCACTGCTTTTATTAAAGGATGAGAAAAATACTGCTAATGATCTTACTTTAAAAGGGAAAAAGCAAATAAGAGCCTTTTCTTCGCAAATGTTACAGGATACCCCTTTAAAAATTTTAGACAAAATCAGAGGAGGAGTTGGATTGGATTCATTTGAAATTGTTGGAGAGCAAGATTTTTCAAGTGGGGAAACTGTGCAATCTCTGCGTATTGGAAAACAAATGAAGAAGGTTAGAGTTTCTTTTGAACAAAGCATTTCTTCAAAGACAAATAGCAAAATGACTGTGCGCTATGACATTACTCCTAAAATTAGTATTGAAGCCGATGTTAATACTGATAAAAACTTATCTGATATTGGTTTACAATGGACTAATAGGTATTAGGTTCAGTATCTAATGTATACAAGCTCTTTAAATTTTTTAAAATAAAATTTCTATTAATACTTCAAACTGCCAATACAAGTAACGTCCGTAATTACTGTTATGAGTTGTGTAATTTTAGAAAAAAAAATGCGAGATTAAAAATTGGGAAAAAAATCATAAATTTTGGATTTAATAGTATAACCCATAAAATTACTATAAAATTATGGTAATTTGGTTTTCTTCTTTTTTCTAATCTTTAGGTTCTACATGTTATTATTAAATCTTCTATATGCTACTACTGAAAAAATTGGTGATTCAACTATTGGTTTATCTGCAACTGTTGTTTCAACTTCTCAAGATATGTCTCTTTGGGGAATATTTTTAAAATCAGAATTTATAATCCAAGTTGTAATAGCTGGGTTAATTTTGGCAAGTATTTGGTCTTGGACCATAATTATAGATAAAACAAGACGCCTCAAAAAGCTAGAAGCTGCAGCAAATGCTTTTGAGGAAATGTTTTGGTCCAGTAGTTCTTTGGATGCTTTATTTGAACGAATAAACAATAGACCAACAGACCCCTTAATGGCTATGTTTTATGCCGCAATGGTGGAGTGGAGGCATTCCATTTCAAAAGGGGCGACACGCAGAGCAGCTACACCCCAGTGGGGATTAGAACAGCGGATAGATCGTGTTATGCAGCTTGTTATTAATCGCGAAATTTCAGCGTTAGAAAGACATTCTGGCTTTTTAGCATCACTTGGATCAAATGGAGTTGTTATTGGGCTTTTTGGAACAGTTTTAGGAATTATACACAGGTTTCAATTAATTGTTACACAGCAAAATGCCAGCTTAGAGGTTATTGCTCCAGATATTGCCGAAGCTCTATTTGTTACAGCAATCGGTCTTATTGCGGCGATTCCTGCAGCAATTGCTTACAACTCAATTTCAACCGATATAAACCGTTATGCAAATCGCTTAGAATCTTTTGCTAACGAATTTAATTCTATTGTTTCTAGGCAATTGGAGGAATAGTTTATGGCTGGAAATATTCAAATTCATGGAAGTAATAGTAAAAGGAATCGTTGCTTCAAGCAAAATAGTGCTATTAACATAACTCCTCTTGTTGATGTTATGTTGGTATTGCTTGTTATTTTCATGATGGCAACTCCAACGACAACCGTTGGAATAAAAGTTAATTTACCCCAAACTTCTGCACAGCGATTAAATGGAGAAAAAGATACTATTATTATTTCTATTAATGAAAATAGAGAAATATTTATTCAAGACTCACCTATTGAATTTGATAAAATAATTGAAAAATTATCTGCAATTATAGGGAATAATAAAAATGCAGTTGTTTATGTGAGGGGTGATAAAAAATTGGCATATGAAAATATTATAAAGATTATGGGCTTAATTGCAGATAGTGGCATTGCTAAAGTATCTTTAATTGTTGAGCAATCTCAAAAACCTTCTTCTTCTTCTTCTTCTTCTTCTTCTCCCTCTACAGAATTAAAAGACTCTAAAACAAATGCAAACTTTATGTAAATCAAATATTTGAGGTAGCTATTGTAGGGCAGTTTTAAACCATGCGAACTTTGTTAATTTTGTTAACGTATAGGAATTATTTTTTTGTTATACTTAATTTAGTAATTGGAAATAATTTTTTATTTTTTAAATTTGAGAGAAAAATATGTTTTTATTTAAAAATTTTATAAAAAAAATTGCCTTTTTGTTAGTCTATAGTTTTTTATTAATAAATGCAAATGCAAAAAATTCTGATAAAAAAGAAAACAATTCAAATAAAGAAAATCATTCATATGATATTCCGAAAGGAGATGGGGTAGCCTTTAATCTCCCTAATTTTGCGGATATTGTAAAAAAAATTAATGTAAGTGTTGTAAGCATAATTGCAAAACAAAGTCAGGAAGATTCAAATTGCGATGATAATTTTAAACCTTTTAAGGGAACTCCTTTTGAAGATTTCTTTAAAAACTTTGCAGATGGAATAAAGCGTAAAAAAGTCTGGGTTGCTGGCTCTGGTTTTATTATTAAAGTTAATGGAAAATGCGCTTATATTGCTACAAATTGTCATATTGTTGAAAATGCATCAGATGCCAAAATTTTATTGAGTGATAAAACTGAAATAAAAGCGACTGTTCATGGTATGGACCCTCGATCCGACTTAGCTGTTTTGAAGATTGAACTTAGTGATGTGCCTAAAGATAAAATGGATTTTATAAAAGCTTTAGAATGGGGAAATTCTGAAGAAGCCGAAGTTGGACATTGGGTTTTAGCAGTTGGAAACCCTTTTGGTCTTGGAAATACGGTAACAGCAGGTATAATATCTGCAAAATCTCGTGATCTTCATATTGGAGGTGGAAGTACTTTAAATGATGATTTCATACAACACAGTGCCCAAATCAACGTTGGAAATTCCGGAGGTTGTCTTATTAACATGGAAGGAAAGGTTATAGGAATTAATACGGTTATTATTACGCCGTCTGGTGGAAATGTTGGTATTGGTTTTGCTATTCCTGCCAAAAATGCGAAAAATGTTGTAGCTCAACTTATTGAGAAGCAAAAAATTCAAAGAGGAGCTTTAGGCATAAAAGTTCAGGATTTCACTAAGGAAATGGCTGAAGGGCTTAATGTAAAATACGATGGGGGAGCAGTTGTGGCTCAGGTTGATCAAAATGGACCTGCAGCAAAGGCAGGCATTAAACCTGGAGATATTATTGTGGAATTTGATGGATATAGCGTTAGTGGAACAAGCAAATTATCAAGAATTGTTGGTGATGCAAATATTGATTCTCCTCATAAAGTAAAAATTATTCGTAGCAATAAAGAAATTGGAATTAGCGTAAAGCTTGATGATTTTGAAAAAATTAATGGAATAGAGCAAAAGAAAGACGGAACCTCTGGGAGGGAAAATGTTATTGAATGTCTTGGAATGTCGTTAGCTAATGCAAGTGATATAAAAGACTCAGAAAATGACTCTGAAGAAAATAAAAAGGGAGCATTTGTTTTAAACGTTTCTCCTGATAGCCCTGCAGATGATATTGGCCTTGCTAAAGGAGATATTATAGAGGAAGTAAATCAACAACAAATTAATTCAGCGCCGGAATTAAAAGATGCTGTAATATCTGCCTTAAAAGCGGGGAAACGGTTTGTTTTCCTTAGAGTAAAAAAAGGTGAAGTAGTAATATTCGTTTCTTTAAGAATAGATGAAGAAAAAAAAATATTGAAAAGCGAAAATAAAAAATCTAATTCATGTATAGAAAGTGAAAAAAAAGATAATGATTCTAACAAAAAAGAAGAAGAGCAAAAAAAAGATTTAGTTAACAATAAGCAAAAAAAAGAGGAAAATGTTGGTTTTTTAAATGAATTTAAAAGCAAACTGCAAAAAGGATTTAAAAATTTCAGCGGGGTAATAGAAGGTTTTTTTAATAATCAGTCATCTGATAAAAAGAAAGTATATAAATGAAAGTCCAACCAAAAGCAGTTGTTCTTGGAGCTGGAGCATTTGGAACAGCAATAGCATTAGCGCTAGAACGAACAGGAAAATGTGAAGTTTTAATTTTGCCAAAATTTGCTTGCGAAAAAAAGGAGCTATCTGAAAAGCGGCAAAATGAAGCTTGGTTGCCAGGAATTAGCGTTCCTGAAAATATTTTAGTAGGTCCCTGTTTTGATGATATAGCAGAAAGCCGAGAAGTTTTTAATGAAGCTAATATCGTTTTTTGGGTAATTCCTTCAAAGTTCTCGTTTGAAACTGCTGAAAAATTAAAAAGCATTATTCCTGTACATTACCCAATAATGATTTGCTCTAAAGGACTTATTGAAAAGGATAATGAAATTTTAGTAATCTCTCAAGTCTTAGCAAAATTCCTATCTAATCCATTAGGCGTATTGTCTGGACCAAATTTCGCCAGAGAAATTGCGCTTAATTTATTTTCCGCTTCTGTTATAACTTCACTAGATAAAAAAATAGCAAATTATGCGGCGAATCTTATCAAATCGGAAAATTTTCAAGTATGTATTAGAGACGATATAATGAGTGCTCAAATTTTTGGGGCAATAAAAAACGTATTGGCAATTGCTTGCGGTATCGTTTCTGGAGCCGAATCTTTTGGGCAAAATACAAAAGCTGCCGTAATCACCCAAGGAATACAGGAGCTTGCGATTTTGAGCGAGAAATATGGAGGATCAAAGGATATGATTTTAAGCTTGTGCGGAATTGGAGACATTTTCCTAACTTGCTTTAGCGAGCAATCAAGAAATACTAGGTTTGGAATTGCATTAGGCCAAGGGGAATCTATAGAGAATTTGCTATCTACACAAAAACAAGCTGTTGAAGGATATTTTACTGCAAAACCTGTTTATGATTTATTGCACAAATTTTCGTTAAAATCTCCAATTTTAGAAGCTATTTATCATATTTTATATGAAAAATATCCATCAATTGAAACAATAAAACAATCTTTAAAATTTTCTTAATTTTTCCAAATACCTTTTTGTATTAGTTGATCAGTTAGTTCTAATAAACCTTTACTACGTGCAGAAAATACTTTTTTTTCTTTAGAAGTCATGTCTGCTATTGTTTTTTTTGCGCCATCAGGCAAAAAAGCATCACGATATCCTGAAAGGTCTGGATTGCTTAAAAGCGTTCCATAAACGTACGTTCCATAAACATCTTTTTGAATAGTTATTATGTTATTTTCATCAACGTAAGTTAGCGCCGTTGAGAATGTAACTCTTTTATCTTGGGAGTCTTTTAATTTTTCAGCAATATCCCTTTTAACTTTTCTAAAATCCTTATTGGGTCCTGCAATTCTAGCACTATAAATTCCTGGAAATCCGCCTAGTGCATGTACAAAAATTCCAGTATCATCGGAAATTGTTGGAATTCCGGTTTTCTCAAAATAATATTTCGCTTTTAATGCGGAATTTTCTTCTACAGTTTTGCCAGTTTCTTCAATATCAGGTATAGATGGAAAATCTTTTAATGTATAAATATAAAATTTTTCAAACATTCCAGAATCTAAATATTCTTTTATTTTATGATTATTTGTTGTACCAAGTAATATTTTTGGTTTATCTAACTTTATATTATCTCCATCTGAAACTTTAATATCTGCCTGAAAAATCAGAAAGAAAAAACATAAATATTTAATTGTTTGATCCCTGGTCATTTATATCTAATCACAGTGAAACTCAGGTTAAAAACCTTAGCGAATCTGCCAACACTGAGCATGAAAAAATCCAATATTCTAATACGAATAGGTATAAGTTGATTTCTATATGCAAATTTAAATATTAAAGACTGGTTTTTTTAAACCAAAAACCAGTCTCTATTTAACAAAAAAAATTAATCATTACCTACTTTTTCTTCAAACACTTCCTCAGAAACTTTATTAGCGTCATCAGTGTCTTTTTTTTCGCAACCTGGCTGTCCCGGAATACAACAAGTTGTTATATCAGATTGCTCGGAAGAAGTAGGTTGTTCACTTGCAACTGCACAACCTATAGAAAAAACAGCTAAAAAAGCGTTTCCTAACAAAAAATTTTTAAACATTTTAAAATGCCTTAAATTAAAAAAAATTACTACAAGGAGATTGTATTATTATTTCAACGTCGTGCGCAACTTTTTTTTTGTATTGTGATTGGTTTCATATGGTTTGAGACTGTGGTTTTTTAAAAAGTTGCAAATAGTTTTTAGCCACTTGTGAGCAAAATTCTTTGAATAATTCCCTGCTTCTTGCGGGCGGAATTATTCAAGAATTCACTCACAACCTTCAACGTTTCTTGTCCTTCAAAAAAAACTTGTTCCTCTCTCACATCTATCTGAACTTAAACAGATCAATACACAGGGCCTACGCATGAGATTTTCGAATAGACGAAAAAATATAAAAAGGCTATAGATTTAGAAGGTTTATGCTTTTTAAAAGAGAGTGACATGGAAACGTTACAACAAATTTTTTCT
>JAITOG010000062.1 GCA_031290075.1 Holosporales bacterium
GATCTGAGAAAAAACATTTGCTAAAGTAACCATTCTTATTATAATTCCATAAATACTTCCTTATCTGTTTTTATACTACACTTTATCGCATTTGGGGATTTTTTATTAGAGAATTGAAAGACCCTGATCCCTAACCCCAATAATGAAACAAACGCCGTAGTTTTATAAAATAACTGTGTTCACATTTAACTTTTCGGCCTTTGAAGGCTCTGCAGCGCAGAGGCCCAAAATTGTAAAAATCAATTAATGAACAGGGTTAATCTTTTCATTTTATATCTCCTTTAAAAAAATTAACCAAACAACTATACTGGATCCCACAAAAGAATGCGAATTTTAATTGCTGCCAGTCCTTGAAACCCAAGAAGTTTGAATCCGCAATTTTTTGGAGTTTGGGTGTATATTATACCAAAAACCATAATTAACAATGCAGATGATTTTCCACAATCCTAACTTGTATAAGGTTTACGGACACGATCTGTCTGATTAAACGTGAGTTTTGGCATTAGTGTATATATAATTTCCTTTAAAAATCAAGTAAAATTTTAACTCGATTTTTTAGTGGGTCCACATCAAGCTGATGTAAACAGCTTTAGATTCTTCTGTGCAATCTCTGTTCGAACCCACTGTTTCTTCCACTGATTCCAGTTTTGATATATCCCTTTTGAAATACTCAACACATCCGATGGCGACGTTTTCTTCAGCAATTTCTTCTGCTGCAGCCGATCAAACAACTTGAAGTACGCCAACATTGCAATGAAATTCATAAACAGCCAGCCATCAAACACAAACCTATCTTGCATATAACTTTTGTCTGCCTCCAAAAAATTGCGGATTCAAACTTCTTGGGTTTCAAGGATTGGCAGCAATTAAAATCCGCATTCTTTGGGGGGCCCAGTATAAGGGCTTTTCTTTCTTTCAAAAAAAAATTTCTCTTCAAAAACATCACTAGTAAATGCATTTTTATCGTTAACTTTCATAGATTGCTCATGAAAACGCACATGTACAACATCATCGCTTTTATTTCTCACACTCCAGCCAAGAAAGCGCTCAATGTTTTTATTATCATATGCCTTAAAAAATAATGTAATACGTGTAGATTTAAAGTTCTTTGGCACCAAGCTAATAAAAACAATATTTTCTTCTATTTCAGTTCCAAAATTAATTTCCGTAAAATATTCTATAATATCCATTTTTTTGTCAAAAATGTGTGAAATAGGTGCTGAACTTAAATCGCAAAATTTAATTGAACCATCTTCCATCCTTATAATCATAGTTTTTTTAAGAATAAATATTTTTTCTGGAGCTATTTCAAAGTCAAAACGCATCTTACAAGAATCTTTTTCTCCCTTCTCCATATAAAACGTGCCATCCTCCATTTCAAATTTGCCATTTTTCGATATTTTTGTTTGCACAAATTTACTGAAAATTGTATTAATACCGTCCATATATTTTTCTATTTTTTTTATAAGCTCTTTTAATTCACTATATATTTGTTCCGTTTTTACTGTTTCTTTTTTTTCCTCTACAGGAAAAATCGCTAAAAAATTACAAAAAATTACAAAAATTGCAAAAAAAATCTTCAAAAACATAAAAAAATATAAAAAATGAACATAGCTGACTTTATCACTAAAAACGGGAAAATGAAAGCTGGTGTTCTCGGAGGGAATTGAACCCACGACCTCAGGATTAGGAATCCTACGCTCTATCCTGCTGAGCTACGAGAACTAAGTAAGAAGCTGTCTTTAAAGACAGCTTTTAATTTATTGTACATAACCTAAACATTTTGTACAATTAGCAAATAGTTCATGTGAATAACTAATAAAAACATTTGCGAAAAACTATGTTTTTTCATAACCTCTATAAAGAGCGCCCGTAGCTCAATTGGATAGAGCGTCAGACTACGGATCTGAAGGTTATGGGTTCGACTCCTATCGGGCGCGTCAAATTTTCTTAAGTTTTCTAATAATATATAAGGGTTAAAAGGTTTTTATGAATTTAAATGATTTAAGGGGAAAATCGCTTTCTGAGTTAACAACGTTGGCAAAAAAGTATGAAGTTGAGAATTTTTCTGAATTACGTAAGCAAGAACTAATTTTAGCAGTTTTAAAAAAAGTAACAGAAAAAGAAGAAGAAATTATAGGATGCGGAGTTCTTGAAGTTCTTTTAGAGGGGTATGGTTTTTTACGATCTCAAGAAGCAAATTATACTGCAGGAGGAGATGATATTTATGTATCTCACAATTTTATAAAAAAATTCGGTATGCGAACTGGCGATACAGTTGAAGGCGAAGTAAAAACACCTTTAAAGAAGGAAAAATATTTTGCTTTAACAAAAATTTCAAAAATTAATTCCGAAAAAACGGAAAAGTCTCTTCACCGTGTTCATTTTGATAATTTAACGCCACTTTATCCAACAGAACGCCTTAAAATAGAAGTTGAACAAGATAAAACCTTTCAAAGCTCTGGCAATAACAAGAACTATACTCCACGCATTATTGAACTTGTCTCGCCGCTAGGAAAGGGGCAAAGAGCGCTTATAGTAGCTCCTCCACGTACTGGAAAAACTATAATGCTACAAAATTTGGCGCATTCTATAACTGTTAATCATCCTGAAATAATCCTAATGGTTTTACTTGTCGGAGAAAGACCTGAAGAGGTTACAGATATGGAACGCTCTATAAAAGGTGAAATTATCAGCTCAACATTTGATGAGCCGGCAACGCATCATGTGCACGCTATGGAAATGGTACTTGAAAAAGCAAAAAGAATAGTTGAACAAGGAAAAGATGTGGTAATTCTTTTAGATTCTATCACTCGTTTAGCACGAGCATATAACACTGTGGTCCCTTCTTCTGGAAAAATTCTTACAGGTGGTGTTGATGCTGGCGCTTTGCAAAAACCGAAAAAATTTTTTGGATCGGCCAGAAATATTGAAGATGGAGGTTCTCTTACCATAATAGCAACAGCCCTTGTTGATACCGGTTCAAGAATGGATGAAGTTATTTTTGAAGAATTTAAGGGAACTGGAAATGCTGAAATTGTATTAGACAGAAAATTGTCAGATAAACGTGTCTTTCCAAGTATTGATATCAATAAGTCGGGAACACGTAAAGAAGAACTCTTGGTAGATAAAAATGAATTAGCAAAAATGTGGGTTTTGCGTAGAATTTTGAGTCCAATGGGAACAGTTGAAGCTATGGAATTTTTATTGGATAAAACTAAGTATAGTAAAAGTAATGCTGATTTCTTTCAAACAATGAATGGATAATTGCATACCCCCTCGTAAAAAGTTTGCCGTAAGGGGATCAGAGCCAGGCCTAAGTCCTAAAAATAAAAGAGATAACACAATCAAAAAAAACTTACCACAACATTATATTTAAAATATTTAAAAAGGTTGTTAACGTTTTATTAACCCTTTTATCCTTATCCTTAAAAGGACGAGAAAACAAAAAACTTCTCCCCCAAGGGAAAAACATATACAATCCGTACGTTATTGTTATGTTTTTCTATTGGAGAGGTATATGAGAAATTTGGTTAAAGGAGTGTTTTGCGTGGGGATTGGGATGATGAGTGCAGATGAAGGAAACTGTGGAAGCATAATGTGTAAAGATAACATTCAAAGAATGGTTGAGGAAATGAAAGTTTGGGCTAGTAAGCCTATGTCTCCGCAGGAACTGGAACGCTACCACGCAGTAAAAACAGTATCTGCCTTTATAAAATTAACATCTCCAGTGTTATATGGATCTGCTCCTGTTCCAATTGAGCCATCAGTTATAGATAATCTTCTAAAGGCACTTGCGTATCTTTCTCCTCATGAATCTGTAGTTGGCAGGATTTTTGATAGAGATGGATATATATTTGGGTTGTTATTTTCTGAATATTGGGGAAATTTAAAAAAACGGATAATAGAAAAAGAAATTAGCAATAAAACTCAAAAGGATCTTGTATCTGTGATTTCATTATTACCAGAAATAATGCGCAAAGTAGAAACACCTGATGATGTTTTGATCCAGAGTATAGAGACTGTTATCAAAAATGGACAAGCTGATATAAATACATTAGTTGAGCCTGAAACAAGTAATTTTGTTGAAAGAGCTGGACAAAATTTATTGGAAGATAGACAGGAGCGATTATCGCGTGAGAATTTATATTATTAAATTTTTGTGGCAGTATTCGTAAATTCTACGGATATACTGGGGCCCCCAAAGAATGCGGATTTTAATTGCTGCCAATTCTTGAAACCCAAGAAGTTTGAATCCGCAATTTTTTGGGGTTTGGGTATACTGCTGTTTTATATGGTTTTTTATGATGGGGAAGTACAAAATGACAAATTTTAAGAAAATTTTTGAAATTAAAAAAAGTGTAATAGCGATGTTATGCGCAGCATTTGCTGTATTCAATTTAGCGTTGCCACACATGTATTGTAGTTGTAGTGAGCCACCAAGTATCGTCGAAGCTGCAGCACAACAAATCTCGATACCTGAAGAAGAAGCTTTAAAATTAGCCTGGGCAGGATTTGCCGAAGACGCAGGAAATGTTCTGGTTGTTCCATGGTCTAGAGGAATTGTTGCTTATGCATCTGGTATTGTCCCAGTAGTATTACGGCAATTCCTAATGAAAAATCTTAGTAAATTTGGCAAATTTCCATACATACGAACAGGTTTAGATCTTATTGCTCTTGCAGTTGATGAAAATGAAAAGGGGCCTATTTGTACCGAATTACCAGTTCTTTTAGATAAAGTTTCCAAAAATTATGATTATAATTTTAGTAGTGATGAACTTGCTTTAATAGAAAAAGCATTAAAAGGGGTTTGGAATATCCTAACAAAAATTGAAGAATTAATAGTGGTTGATGTTAAAGCTAGACCTTATGATAAGGGTTTTTTTAAAGGTTCCAAAGTTCCTATCTCTGTAGTAGATGGCTTTGTTGAAAATCCTACAGCATTAATGAATAAAGAGCGAATACAAAAAGCTAAAAATATTATTGAAAAGTTATTAGGACACGTAGGGGTTTTAAGAAGTTCACAGGCTCCCAAAATGGTAAAAGAAGTAATGCATGATTTAGCTATATGTCTTCCTTTTGTTTTTGTTTGGAATTGCAAGCCAATTTTCGATATTCAATTATGCAATATTTTTTCTAGTGAAGATGTTCCTTGGATGCTTTTACCAACTGATGATCTTAAAGATTTAAGATTACTTATGGGATCAGCAACCCATACTGAAGTTCAAGTTATTGTAGAACAATTCTATACTAAAGATTCATTGATTAGAAAGGTTGTTTTTTCATCTAAACTGCCTTGTTGGAATTGTGCAACTATGATAGCTTTCTGTAAAAGCAATTTGTTTGATGGCTGCAGGTTTGTAGCCTTAAACTGGGGAATGGGAGCTAAGGAAGTTTACTATTCTATCTGGCCAATTAGTTTCGGCGATAAAGCTATTTCATTTAGTGGTAAAATGGCTATTGCAACAAAAAATAGCATGTCTATCAATACACTTTTTCCAGTAATGTTAGCTCCACCCGAAAATTTAGCCGATTTATTTACCAAAATCAGTAGTGAGATAAATGAAGCTCTTAAAGGGAAAGGAAAAGATCTCATAACACGGACAATTCCATTTAGATATTCTGATGAATTAATGAAATTTTTGCAAGAATATTGTATACATGAATTGACATTGAGTGGAGCTTCCTTAGAAACTAGATATGAAATTACATCTGACAACTTAAAAGCTGATAATGATACCTTTTCAGGAAGAATAGTTCGAGTTGGAAGAGACTACCGTGTACATAGAGTATGTGGCCGTGGTGATTGTGGATATGACGCTACTGGGGTGAGAAGAGATGAATTTGCTGATAGACTAATTGAAAGAATTTTGAACCCAAGAATAAGGGATGGACTTATAGCTTTAATAAATACCCAATTAACAGCTGGACAATTACCTAGAGTTTTTGTTAGATCGATCGGTGGAGACAGAATACTCGAGTTGATAGGGATGGATGGTAATAATCGATTAAAAACGTTACGGAAGTTATTAAATAATGATGCTTTGGTAGTATTCATTCGGAATTTCATTGGTACTCCTGCACAAAATTATGAAGGGATAAGAGTTATTGATGGAAATTTAATTCCTGGAGGTGATAACTGGATGAATGCTGCTGTGCTACCACTTATGGCGGAAGTTATGAATATGATGATAACAGTTGTAGATATAAATGGTGGAATAACTGGAATCTACGGAGATCCTAGTACTAGACATGCTATTGTCAGGAATAGAGATGGAATTCATTTTGATAGATTAGAACCAGAACCTGTAGTTCCTGTTGTTTAAAGAAAGCCTAAAAGATTAGGGTTAATTGTACAGACTATTTTACAATTACTATCTAAACTTATACAGTTGCAACTTGTGCTGTGATGCATGAAACAGTGAAAATTTGTTGTGGAGTGAAAAAGTGGCAAACCTTTTGATGCAAAATTGGCTTTTAAGGTTTGTCACAATAGACTTCCTTTGAAACCAATTTCTTTTGCAAATTTGTTCGTTGCTTCGATGCTCGAATCCTTATGGGGTTTGAGGGAAATCACAGATTTCCACCAATGCCCCCCTCATGTATATTAATAACGCGAACTATGGATTAGGTGAAAGCCCCTCAAATGGCGTAATTGAAGGTTTTGTTGTCATGAGTTGATATGAAATCAGTACTGAAAGCACATGAATAGCCATATTTGCCACAG
>JAITOG010000077.1 GCA_031290075.1 Holosporales bacterium
TGGTCAAAGCTAGGAAAAAACCTGAACAGTCTGTAAAATCACTTATGAGACGTAATTCTATGTCGTTCAAACATTTAATTGAAGTTGTCAAGAAAATTTCTCATGCGTAGGCCCTGGGGCCCCAGTATATATAGCTTGCCTTCCCGCCAGAATACTGAAATACTATATTCATGGCATAATTTATTGGAAGTTTGATGAGAGTTCTATTTTGTGGAGATATTGTTGCTCGTAGCGGAAGAGAAGTAATAAAAAAATATATTCCATTTTTAAAAAGGAAATGGAAGCTTGATTGCGTTATTGTAAATGGGGAAAACGCTCAACATGGTTATGGACTTTCAAAGGGAAGCTGTGAACTGTTTTATCAATCTGGTGTTGATGTAATTACAATGGGTAACCATGTTTGGGATCAAAAGGAAATGCTCTCTTATATAGAAACGGATCGTCGCGTTGTTCGCCCAATAAATTTTTTTGATACAGTTCCTGGAAAAGGTTTTTTTATATATCAAACTCCTAAGGGGGGAATTTTAGTTATAAATGCAATGGGCCAAGCATTTATTAAACCACTCTTGGATAATCCTTTTATAATAATTTCTAATTTTTTGAAACAATATCTCTTGGGAAATAATAATATTAAGGCAATTATTATAGATTTTCATGCAGAAGCTACGTCGGAAAAAATAGGATTGGGTTTTTATTTAGATGGACGAGTTAGCATGGTGGTTGGTACACACACGCATGTTCCTACAGCAGATGCTCGCATTCTTCCGAAAGGTACAGGGTTTTTAAGTGATGCAGGAATGTGTGGAGATTATAACTCTATAATAGGTGATTCGCTTCAATCAATGTCTTCGCGTTTTCTTGAAAGAACCCCAATGCTAAGAAGGCCAGACCCAGCAATTGGAGAGGGAACGTTGTGTGGTGTTTATTTAGAAACCAATGATAACACGGGATTAGCTAATATAGTTGAGCCTGTTTGCATAGGCGGAACATCTTTAAAAACGCAAATTCCTGAGGGCTTTCAGAAAGATTTAGAGGAAATTAGAACTTTAAAATAGACGAGAGTTAGACGCCATCATTACTTATACTGACCTAGGCTTATTCAAAAGGCGCCCTTGAAATGCCAGAAATTTCTAAAGATATCCAAAAATTGAATTTGATGAAATGTGGCGTCTCATTGATAAAAACAAAGTTTTTTTCAAAAAAGAGCTACCATCAGATCTTCAGGATTTTTTACAGTTTCTATTGTTGTATCTTCAAGGAAATTGTTGGCAATGAATAAACTGTTTTCAGTAGTACTTATACCATAGGCTCTATTATAATTTTTTAAAAAATTATATTTATAGTTAATTTCTAAAATTTTATCCAATAAATCAACAGCTTCTAAATATTCTTGGTCTTGCAATGTCCCATCTTTTAAATTTAATTTCATACAACTATCTAAAAACCTAGAAAAAGTTTTATTAATATTTGTATCTTTTACTAGTAATTCATCTGAAATATCAGAAAAGTATTTTAAAAGGTATTTTACTTCATAGTAAGAGTTTTTATCCTCGTTACTAACATTTTTTAGAATATTCAAAATAGATTCAGATTGTTCAGCCTTAAAAGCTTCCCAAGCTTTATTTTCCCTTGATTTAGAACTCTCTCCTAAACGTAAAGCATTGTATTTAGAAATTAAGCAGCTTAAAGTATCACTACAAAGAACTGTTTGTACTTTTCCTGAACTGGTTGATATGCCAATATTTAAAATACTAGTACTTACTTCAATTGTTTTATTTAATGAGGAGCAAATATTTACTTGTTGAGGAATCCAATGATTATTAATCTTTTTAAGATCTAAAAATAAAGTGTATGCTTCTTCTGAAGATACGAATGGTAAAAGACCAAGAAAAGTATCATATGAGGTGGTTTCATTAAGATCTTCCGCGTTTAAAAGGAATTTGGAAACAATTTCAAAAATTTCAGACATATCTTCAAAAAAATATTGTTCAGTAGAAGTCCCTTTCATTTTTTTCGAAAGCTTACTAATTTTTTTAGACAATTTTTCCCCCATTTTGACTAGAATAGAATTTGTTGGCAAAGAAAGGCTTACTGTGGCGTATTCGCCATTTTCATCTTGAAAAGGACTTCCAGACATTTGGTTTAGAGAAACTGATAAAATAATTTTCCCTATTTCAGGAATATCAAGGCTTAAGCTACCACTAGAAGTTGAGCTGAAGGCTTTTACAGCTGAAGTAAAGGATGCATTACGATTATCCTTGTTTTTAGAGAATTCGTGTAACTTTGCTAAACGTTCAAGTTGTTCATATATTTTCCTGAAAATAATGCGCTCCTCTAAATTTTGAGATTGTTCTTTCATTATACTTGCTGTTACAACGCAAGATTTTAAAACTCCGTTTCTTCCTAAGGATTTCTCCCAAAAACCTTTTTTTGGAGAAAGGAGTTTCTCATATTCACATTTCTTATTCTCAAGCTCTCTCTTGCTAGTTTCTGCATGGTTGTTTGCCATTTGTTCCAAAATAGTATTGTAAGCGGCTAAGTGTCCTTGTAATACTTGCGATGTTACCAATTTTTCTGATAAATCGAATTCACTACCAATAACATTTTTAATTTCATCAGAAGTTAGCTTATAAGCTCCTGAGCAATCCTCCGAAAGAAGGGAAAGATAGCTATTTTGTTTTTTATAATATTTTTCACTAACTGTGCATTTCAAAGACATTCCTAGTATTTTAGCAATTGTTGCTGCTAAATCCCCTGAAATACCGTATGTTGTAACTGTATCAATTGGTAATGACTTAGAGATATCTACCCAATTTAAATAGGCTCTTTGCGGGATTATTTGAAATATTTTATAAAAACCTTCCAATTCACTAAAACGACGCAGTAATTCTTTTTCCCTAGCTTGCATTTCTTTCCTTTCAGAAATAAGCTTTTTAATATCTTTCTTAGAAAAAATAATATTTTCAAAATTTCCAGAGTCAATTAATTGCTCTAATGAGTAAAATATTAAAGATTTCATAATCTCAGTGCTTATGCCAGCCTCTAAGCTTGCAATTTTAGCATCTGCAGCAATGCTAATTCTTGTTTTTTCTCCAATATTAATTTTATAGAATGATGAGTTATCAGCCTCTCTATTTGAATATACAGATATTTCAGAGCCAACATTTACTCCTGCAACAATAGGAATATTTACAGATATTGAAGCTTGAGTAGAATTAGAACTATTTTGAACCTCTTTTTCAATATCACCTCTTAGCACATTTAACACCTTATCAGCTGCGTATCTAGCTAAAATTACTTGCTGAGCAGTTATTACGTTGTATATAAAATGGGCAAAATAGTGATTTTCAGACATAGAGTACGTGTATTTAATTATTAAATAGGCATCTTTTAAGGCTTCCAATAAATCCATAAAAATTTTACCAAATTCTTCATCCTCAAAACTTTTGTTTTCAATTTGTACTAAAAGCCCGAATTTTTCAGAGATACTGTTTAGAATTTCTTGTAATTGTGGATTTGAAGCAATTTTTTTACTAATGCTAGCACTATTGTTAGCATATAATGCAGAATCCATTGCTAGTTTGGTTACTATAAAAAAGTTATTACCTTCAAATAGATCAATTTTTAGTAAACTAGATTGAAAGTAATTAGTAAGTTCATTTAAACTTTCATTTGTAAGAATAATACCCTTTTGCGTTAATTCATTTAGTTCTACTGTCTTGGGATTTAATGGGTCTTGATATTTTAAGATTTCATTTTGAATTTCAATAGAAGACAGCTTCTTTTTAAATAAATCTTCATACTTATTAGTAAAATCATTATTTTCGCTCAAATTTTGGGCATGTACACACAAAAAAATTGGCGCAGCAAAAACTGCGCTAAATAAAAAAATCTTGTTCATGAAAAATCCCCCGTTCATTTTTCCCCCTAATACATTCATCGTATTTTTAAAAAGTTAATATATTGTTAATTTAGATTAAGTATGTTCAACCCTTAAAAAAATGAGACATTTACCTAACTAGTTGACGCGTAATGATATGGCACTTTTCTCAATTTGACTTGTTTTTTTAATCCTGTGAGAGTAACATCCAATATAAATTAGGTTGTTATGGGAAAAAGTGTTATGGATATATTAGGTAGGTTATTTGTGTTTGGTGGAGCTATTTTTGGATCAGTAGTAAATTGTAATGCAACTTCTATAGTTGGATCTACTGGTTTTGATCAGGATGGTATTCCACATGCTGACTCTTGTGAGCCTGTAAAAAATGTTCAAATGGAATCACTAGATCCTTTTGATATTCTAGGGTTTGATGAGGAATTTTCTCTAGCAGACTCAGATGAAGAAGATTGTTTAAAAAGTGCTCCTCATATACCACATATAGTAATGGTAGGTGATAAGACTCTTGCTGAATTTTTGCAAGAAAGTCATGAAAGACTTCTGACTGAAAGAGTAAATAATTTTGAAAATGCAAAGCAAACATTTATTAGCGCAGTACAAGAGCTTTATGAAAATTTTTATGGAAGATCTTTTGAAGAAATTGGTGATAGCTTATTAAAAGAGAAAATAGAAAATATTGATAGTATGTGGAGTAAGTGCTGTCATTGTGTAATAGATCTTTCAAATATTCAACGTAAAACATTAAGAGAAATGGAACGTGAGTATATTTGTTTTAAAGATTCATATTATTTATTAGAAAGGATAAAGAGAAGTATAATACCAACCGAAGAAAATATTAATTTTAGAAAAATTTTAAGAAGTTTAGTACAACGAATGAATGGGGAAGTAAATGCAGAAGAGTGTAGAAAATGGGATGCATTGTGTGAAGCAAATCTAAGAGAATATAAGGAGAAATATGGTACAGATTAAACAAGTAGTTAAACTACAAGCAGTATTATTGTTTTTAGGAATACAGTATAATTGTTTTTCCGCATTACAGCCTAATGAACCAAATTTGGGTGAGTTGGTTTATAAAGATGTAACATCAGATGGAAAGCAAATTACTTTTAATAAAAAACCTGTTCGTATTGCTGTTTATGGCAAACAGGGGCTTTCAATTGTTAAAAAGTTTTCAGACAAAATCAAAGCTGCGTGTAAAGCAAGTTCATCAAATTTTCTCCATGGTTTTACTGAATATGTAGAACAGAAAAGTTCAAATGAATTCCAACAACGTGAAGTCGCAATAGATCAAGCTAGTGATTTTAGTAGACACATTGCAGCAATTTTAGAACTGTTTTCGGCAGAAATAACAGGGATTTTGGAAAAGAAAATAGAAACTTTGAATACAATTTTGCCTAATTTTGAAGATGCTACGATACAACTACTGGATTTACCACCTAATTGTCCATTTTGGAAAATTCTTGGTGAAGTGAGGTGTAATGACAGGTTTGTTAATAATTTAAACAAATTCCTAAACGATTGTAAATTACACAGAGATAATTTATCTTTAGAAAAATTTGATAATGTTATTAGACTATTAAGAAATGCGAAAGATGATTTTAACAAAATTTGGAACAAATTAAACAAGAAGAATTTTTCTGGGAATTTACCAAATTTAATAAAATACTGTACAGGCCTTATTAAATATAACATTGACATGACCATGCAATTGGCTACTTCTATTATTGTTAATGGAGCAATCACAAATGTAGATAATTTTATTGCAGGTGCAAATATCTATGGATTTGGAGGTATTTTAGTAAATAATGGAACTTCACTACATTGTCAGTTTGTTAATTTCCTTAGAACTCAACCACCTGAAATACTTGCATTATTTCAATTAACCGAATCAATAGACATAATGCTTGAAATCATGGAATTGAAGAAAGTATTAAAAACTGTACAACAAGCACATGGAGAATGTTTAGCAATTGTTAATCAGAAGCCTAATGCTGATTTTTTGGAAAAACAAATTAAACCAATTATTGATGAAGTTGTTAGAAGGAATAATAATGTTGTTAATAAAACCTCATCAACTGTTGATCTTATAGTCTTTGATTTACAGCCAGGAGCAAAATCAGAATGTAGATTAAGTCATATGTTTGAAAAGCATGTGCATGATGTAGCAACAAGGCTTGGTCATTCTACCTTCAAATTCCCAGAAAAACCTGATGCCAGTGAATATGGTCAAATGCTTACAACAATGTTTTTGTTGATGGAATGTTGGGGAAAATTTAGAGCTATTGAAGGTGGGAGTTTTAAATGGCAAGGCAGAATCAGTAAGTCTTATTATGTTGCTCAAGGTGGTTCTATAAAAAAAGGAAAAGTAGAAATTCTTAAGGGAGGTCAATCATTACATTTAAGTTTACTATCATGGCCCAGGGCCTTTCAATTCTTAAGTATTAAATGTATAGTTTTCCTGTAAAACCTAGCACATTCAAATCGAAGATTAGTTATTGAAGTATTCAATTTATTAGCAAGAGTTATGCATAAATTG
>JAITOG010000079.1 GCA_031290075.1 Holosporales bacterium
CAGAAGTAAAAAATCCAGTTCTAAATATAGATCATGATGCTAAAAGCGCGGAAATAGTATATAGTGTGGATCCTGGAAAAATTGCTATAGTTTCAAATATTGAAATATCAGGGGAACAAAAAGTTCCTGAATCCCTTATCTTAAAAAGAATAGGTTTGCAGCTCCAATCTGTTTTAAATGCTTCCGCTATTGAAAGGGCGAAAATTAACCTTACGGAAACAGGGCTTTTTTCGAATATTAATATTTTTGCATCTAAAGGTATTGAAACTGAGAAAAATCAAGGAACTCTTTTAAATGTAAATGTTGTTGAAGCTCCTCCGCGATTAGTTGGAGCAGGTGTTTCTTATTCGGCTTCAGAAGGGGTTTTATTCCAAGCAAATTGGCAACATAAAAACTTTTTACAAAAAGGACATAACATAGGGACTCATTTATATTTAGGGCAAAAAGAGTTATCTTCAATAATTTTCCTCAATATTCCTGATGCTTTCAGCGTAAACCAAAAGCTGCACTTTGATGTTACTTTAAAACATTTTGATACAAAGGCATATAATGGGGAAAAAGCTTCAGCAACAATTGGAATAATACAATCTACGCAAATTAAAAATAATGAAACTGAAATATCATTTTTGCCAACTTTTGAGCATGGAACTTTGAAACGGAAGAAAAAATCATATAAACAAAATATTGGTGGATTAAAATCAAATATAAAATTAAATTGTTCAAATCATCGTTTATATCCAACAAAAGGAATTGTTTTTAATATTGATCTTGAACAATATTTTGGGCAATTCGGTAAAATCGTTCTAGCAACAGAATCTAATTTGGAAAAAGTTGATTTTAATAAAAAAGTTAATTCGCTTTCCGTAATTACAGGAACAATTTCTAGCTATATTCCTTTATCTAAAAAAGATGAATACGAACAAAATGCAACAATATTAGCCGCATTTATAAAAATTGGGGGAACTGTTATAAAGGATCTAGAATACATTCCTTTTGATAAAAGATTTTACGGTGGTGGGCGTAACTCTATTCGATCTTATGGTTACCAAATGTCTGGCGAATTAGAAAGTGATGGAACTCCTATTGGAGGCGCTTCAATTATTGAATCATGCCTTGAGTCACGCTTTAGGATTTCAGAGGATTTTGGAATGGTTGCGTTTTTGGACTACAGCTGTATTACTAGCGAAAAAACTCCATCTTTTTATAAAGAAAATTCCTGTAGGTATGGGTATGGCTTTGGGGTTCGATATTTCACAAAATTTGGTCCAATTCGCTTAGATATCGGGCTTCCGTTTACGCGTCGTAAAGATATGAATGGGAAAAAAATAGATAAAGTAATTCAATTTTACGTAAGCGTTGGCCAAGCATTTTGAATATGTTTACGAAAGGGCAGGGAGCAGTGCGATCTGAAACGAACGGAGAGAAAAAATGAAAGCGAAGTAGTTTACTCACAGAACCTAAATACTAGACTTCCTTCGAAACCAATTTCTTCTAGCAAAGTTGAAGGAGCATATATTGGGGTCCCCAAAGAATGCGGATTTTAATTGCTGCCAATCCCTTTAAACCCAAGAAGTTTGAATCCGCAATTTTTTGGGGTTTGGGTGTACGAAGCGCAGAACCGGAGTGTACTAGATATACATGAGGATTCTAGCATCGAAGCGACGAACAAATTTGCAGAAGAAATTGAGTTACGAAGGAAGTCTAGTATTTTTTTCTTTTCTCTTCCGTCTCCTTCTAGGAATAACACTGCACTTTTCAAGTTGGCGCATTTTTATGAATGTGATCCCAGAAAAAATATATGTGATCCCAGTAATTATAGTTAATAAGCACGCTATCCATAATAAAATGTTACCTGTAAGTATTATAAACTGTGCATATTGGCCTTTAAAATTATATAGTAAACAAGCAATTGCAATCATTTGTACTGTTGTTTTATATTTTGCAAGTTGTAAAACAGGGAGTTCAAGTCTAATTGCTCCTAAAAATTCCCTTAACCCAGAAATTATTAATTCTCGACAAATTATAATTGAAGCGGGAATAAGGTTATAAGAACTAATTTTTCCAAAACCAGCTAATAACAGTAAAGCAACCGAAATTAAAAGTTTATCAGCTAAAGGATCTAAAAAAGTTCCTAATTTACTTGTTAATTTAAATCTTCTAGCTATATACCCATCAAAATAATCTGTTAAGCTAGCAGAAATAAAAATAAAAAGAGTTAAGAAATTTCCTACAGATTCTTTAATAAAAAAAGAGAGAACCAAAAAGGGAACTGCTAACATCCGTCCAAAAGTTAAAATATTTGGAATAGTATTAAACTTCCAATTTTCATGCAAAAAATTTCTTTTTTTATTTATCATGAACTTTTACACAAAATTTTGGAATCTAAAAAGATTGTTAATAAACTTAAAATCATTTTAAATCTTTTTTTCCTATTTTCCTAATTTATTTAACAAATTAGCGCAGTAGTTTAATGTCTTTTAATTTTCAACATTGATAAAAATATGCCAAAGTTCAAAAACATAGCGAAGTTCCTAATAAAAGGGCAATAGAACCTGCACCATTTTCTTTTTTTCGAAGATGGTTATTATAATTAAATATAAATAAAATAATGAATAATGCATTACTTCCCTGCACTAATTTCATTATCTACCTTTTTTTACTTGAAATTTAAAGGAAACATTATTATATTACCAATATGGTTACTTGGTTAGATTTTTTTTAAAGGAGATATAAAATGAAAAGATTTTATAAAACTACGTTGTTGTTTGTTTCATTATTGGGGATAAGCAATCTTTCTTACGGAACATTACAAGGAGCAGAGGCAAGATGGACAGATCTTCATGATGCAGCTTATAAAGGAGATGCAAGAACTGCTAACGATTTACTTACTGCTGGAGCAAATCCAGATCCTAGAGATAATCGTGGATGTACACCACTTCATTACGCAGCTTGTAAAGGGAATGAGACAATTGTTAGAGTATTACTTAATTTTAACGCAGATATAAAGGCTGAAAATGAATATGGAGATACACCACTCCATTTTGCTTGTGCAGCAAAATTTGTAGGGTATCCAGAAGTTGTTAAAGTATTACTTGATGCTGGAGCAAATCCAGATCCTAGAGATAATTGTGGATGGACACCACTTCATTGTGCATCTTATAGAGGGTATGTAAAAATTGTTAAAATGTTACTTGATGCTGGAGCAGATAAATATGCTGTAGATAAATATGGAAAGACACCATATGATTTGGCTTATCGTACTGACTCGAATACTGAGAGGTTGAGAGTAGATTTTTGATTCTACCTACAACAAGCAGGGAAGTATTCATAAAATTTACTCTCAACAAACCAAAAACTCTTGTAATTTGCTAAAAAACTCCAAGAGTTAAAGAGTTTAAAATGGGATGTTGGTTATTAGACTTTTCTCGTAACTCAATTTTTTCTGCAAATTTATTCGTCGCTTCAATGCTCGAGTCCTCATGGGGTTTGGGGGAAATCACAGATTTCCCCAAATTCTCCTTATGTATACCAAAACCCCAAAAAATTGCGGATTAAAACTTCTTGGTTTTCAAGGGATTGGCAGCAATTAAAATCCATTCTTTGGGGGACCCAGTATATGCTTCTTCAACTTTGCTAGAAAAAATTAGTTTCGAAGGAAGTCTAATGCAAAATCTAATTCTTAATTTTAGCATAATGTGTACTTCGTCCTGCGCCAATTTTCATAATGTATTGCTCTTTTGAAAGTGTATTAAGAGCGGCTTCAATGGTTTGTATACTAATATCTGGATTGTAAACTGCAATATCTTTTTTACTAAGCTTTCGCGGTGTTTGATCAAACATATTTTTGATTCGCTCAAATTTCGTTTGTTTGCTTGCAAAAACTTCTGCACGTCCCATAAAATCCTGATATGCCTTAACTAATACAGACAATGAATAATATATAAAAGGAAAATATGAGTTTTTGCCGTCATGCCATTTTTCAGAACTGTGCTGCAGAGCATCGTAATAAGTTTCTTTACTGTTCTCAATAATACGCTCAATACTAATATATTGGCCAACAAAATACCCCGCCTTATAAAGTAATAACAAAGTCAAAAGGCGACTCATTCGTCCATTTCCATCATTGAAAGGGTGAATACAAAGAAAATCTAAGATAAACGCAAAAATTAGCGGAAGCGTTTGCGTATATGGTGTAACAAAAACTTCGTT
Organism: Holosporales bacterium; assembly: GCA_031290075.1. GTDB lineage: Bacteria > Pseudomonadota > Alphaproteobacteria > BNTO01 > BNTO01 > JAITOG01. The sequence goes on from JAITOG010000079.1 coordinate 4,210, forward strand.
AAATGCTATGCATAATTGATTTATCGCCAGAGGAGTTTGAAAGGCAGAAACAGGAACAAAACGCGTCCGCGTCTCGCCTGAATGCGTTGTTTCTGTAATAAAATTGTCATTATTTTTCCAGCAACCGCCGTCAGTTGTTGGATGGAAAGAATATAGATCACGATGTAATTGAAGAATAGTATTGGGCGTAATAGAGATATGCTCATAATTTTCGTGAATAAGTGTTAATACTTCGCGATACCCAGAAATTTCAGATTCATCTCGATTTTGAGGCATCGTTTTCTTCTCAACAAGTTCTTTGAGGCGTTTGTCTGACGTATAAATGCCTTCAATGCGGTTAGAGGAGCCCGTGCTTTGGATTTTGGCAATTTCAACCAATGCTTCCAATCGCTCAGGATTAATGCTTTTCAGGATTTGTTGGCTTCCTTTGTACTCAGCTAAGGTCGACAAAAGACGTACAATATCCGGTATTAGCAAGCTTTGCTCTAATTCTTTATAAGAAAAACCATGCATTTTTTTCTGCCTAATCGTCAAATCTTCTGCCTAGTATATAGCATATTTTATGCAGAAAAGATATTGATTAAGCAATTTGATTTGCAGCTTCTATCCCCTAGCACATAAAAATTGCGGTTTTTGCATAGCTCTAGCCTAATTCCAAAATGGGACCCTTTTTAGGAGTTTCAAAATTATTATTAATACGATCAACCATTAACCCTGTTCATTAATTGATTTTTACAATTTTGGGCCTCTGCGCTGCAGAGCCTTCAAAGGCCGAAAAGTTAAATGTGAACACAGTTATTGTTGTCTGGATTTTGGGCCATGTATCTGTAAAAAAATCCGTGATTTTTTCCGGAATTCCTTAGAAACACTGGTGGTCACAACAGGGATTGAACCTGTGACCCCTACGATGTCAACGTAGTGCTCTACCGCTGAGCTATATGACCATAAAAAGAATGGGCCCTGAAGGATTCGAACCTTCGACCCCCTGATTAAAAGTCAGATGCTCTACCAACTGAGCTAAGGGCCCACAAAGCTATATTTAAGCAATACAAAAAAATGAATTATTTGTCAATATTTTAGCTTACCATTATCAACACAATTTCAGGATCTTTAGTTCTCAAATAAATATGTTATACCAAAACCCCAAAAAATTGCGGATTCAAACTTTTTGGGTTTCAAGGATTGGCAGCAATTAAAATCCGCATTCTTTGGGGGCCCCGGTATATAAAATAACTGTGTTCACATTTAACTTTTCGGCCTTTGAAGGCTCTGCAGCGCAGAGGCCCAAAATTGTAAAAATCAATTAATGAACAGGGTTAATCTAAAAATTTGTTTTTTGTACTTCAAACGAGGGAGTATTAATTATGAGTACTTTAATCACTAACTTTTGGCGGAGTTAAGGGTTAATCAATTTTTACAGGTTTCTTTATGCGAGACATTAAAACATAAAATACAGGAACAACAAAAAGTGTGAATATCGTACCAAATGTCATACCACCAACAATGGTCCATCCCAATTGCCAACGCGTTTCTGCTCCAGCTCCATGTGATAAGGCCAAAGGCAATGACCCCAAAACCATAGCAAGCGTTGTCATAATAACAGGACGCAAACGTATTAATGCTGATTCTACAATAGCTTCATATTTGCTTTTCCCCTTTAGTTGTATCTTATTGGCAAAATCAACAATCAAAATACCATGTTTAGTAATTAATCCTATAAGAGTAATTAAACCAATATTCGAATATAAATTTATACTTCCATTTTTAATAATTGCTAATGTTAAAACAGCACTAATAATTGCTAAAGGAACACTGAAAAGGATAATCAAAGGATCAATCCAACTTTCAAACTGCGCCGCCATAACCAAATAAATAAACAGCAAAGCCAAAATGAAAACCATCGCCATAACGCTTTTTTCTTCCAAGAAGGTCTTAGTTGAACCAATAAATTCCAAAACAACATCTTTAGGCAATATTTCCTTTTTTGCATCATTTACTTTATTTACTCCATCATTAATTCCATATCTTGGATCCATAGTAGCTGAAACGGTCACAGAACGCGTCCTATTGTAATGATGGATTTCTACAGGTCCAGACCTTGGAGAAATTTCGATTAATTCGGTTAAAGGAACAAGTTTATCTCTACGTTCTCCACCTTTAATATGAATATTTAGAATATCTTCAGGTGTGGAACGCGCGCTGTTTTCTACTTCAACTTTCACGTCATATACTTTATTATCCTTTTTAAAAGTATTAGTTTTTCGTCCACGAATTAACACATCTATAGTATCAGCAATACTATGATGATCAATGAAAAGGCTAGAAGCTTTATCTCTTAAAATTGTAATTGTGTAGTCTTCAGTATCATTTTGCATTTCAGATAAAACTTGGGTAACAAACCCAGAAGCCTTCAACTCAAGCCCAACAGTTCTTGCTAATTCGCGAAGTTCTTTATGCGATTTATTCCCGCGTACAACAAATTGAACCTCAGAGCCCCCTCCAGAAGCTCCTCCAAAACCAGCTTGTATCCTTTGAAAATCAATACCTGTTATACTGCGAAATCTTTTTGATATTTCATTAGCTATTTCTTCTGATGAGCGTTCTTTATCAGCTTTTAATGTTATAATCCCTGTAAATGTAGGATTTGTAATATTAAAATCTCTTGATTCTATTTCGGGAATATCTGCAATAAGACTATCTGCCCCTTGAATGTAGCGTTCAGTATATTCCAAAGTTGAGGATTGAGGGGCATGCCCTTCTAACCTGATTGTTCCATTATCTTCTTTTGGAAAACGCTGAGATGGTAAAGCTTTAAAAACGGCAGCTCCTACAAGGGAAAAAATTAAAGCTATAGTTATTACAATTCCTTTTTTCCCTAAATATTTACGCAAAGTTTTTTCATAAACTCCTGCAAAAACTCCCATCCACGCGTCGATTTGTACAAAATTCTGTATTCTCCGAATTATTTCATATTTACTTACTGTTTCCTCTTTTGGACTTTTTAATATTTTGGCACACATCATAGGACTTAAAGTTAACGCAGCAAATCCAGATAAAATTACAGCACAAGCTAAAGCAATAGAGAATTCAGTAAGTAATTTCCCTACAAATCCTGTAGCAAAAGAAACTGGAGTATAAACAGCTGCTAATGTTAAAGTCATGGCCATTACAGCAAAACTAACTTCCCGGATACCAAGCACAGCAGCTTTTATTTTTGAATATCCTCCTTCTAAATACCTATGTATATTTTCAAGCACAACAATTGCATCGTCAACAACAAGTCCTACAGCAAGGACAAATGCTAAAAGAGTAAATGTATTTAAACTAAATTTAAACAAATGCATAAAAATAAAAGTTCCTATTAAAGAAACAGGAATTGTGACTAATGGAATTAAAGCAGCCCTGAATGATTTCAGGAAAAGCAAAACAACCAAAGTAACCAAAATTATTGCTTCAAAAATTGTTCTGTAAACCTCTTTTAATGATCTTTCCACAAAAAGCGTACTGTCAAATCCTACAGTTACATGAACATCTTCAGGAATTTGGTATTTTTTTAAACTTTCTAGCTTTTCCTTTATGCCTCTAGCCACACTAATAGGATTTACATTTGATTGCTTGGTAATATTTAAACTAATTCCTTGACGGCCATTAAAAAAAGATCGGGTCTTTGCTATTGCTGAGCTTATTTCTGAGCGACCTATATCACTTAGCCTTACTAAAAGGCCATTTTTTGACATAATAACCATTTTATCAAACTGTTCTGGGCGCTCTAAACCGGCAACAGTTGTTACCATATACTCACGACTTTTACTAATGATTGTTCCTGCTGGTTTTTCTAAGTTTTGCCCTTGAATCGCACGCATAACCTCATCAATGGAAACTCCAAAAGAGGCCATTTTTTTAGGGTCAATATATAGATTCATAACAAAAAGACCTTCTCCATAGGCGTCAACACGCCCAACTCCTTGAACAGATTCAAAGTCTTTTTTCAAGGTCTGGGTAATATAATCATACAATTCCCGGCGAGACATAGAATCGCTCCAGAAAGATAAACTCATAATTGCTGATTCATCGTATCTTGTTTTTGAAATAACAGGCTCCTTTACATCACGTGGAATATTATCTCTTTCTTTACTTATTCTATCTCTAACATCATTTACAGCTTCATCAATATTTCTACTCTCTTTGAAAAAAATTGTAATATTGCTGCTACCTGCATTACTTATGGACTGAATAAAATCAATGCCCTCAATACCAGCAAAAGCTTCTTCATACCTTTTGGTAACTTCTGCTTCAACAACCTCTGGCGCTGCCCCAGGGTATGAGGTTTCTATACCAACAACTGGTTGTTCAAAATTCGGATATTGCTGTAATGGCAATCTTTTTCCTAAAACAATCCCTACTAGGATTATAACAAGCGTCATAACCCATGCAAAAACTGGACGTTCAATACATATTTCTGATAATTTCATCTACTTTTCCTCTTACATTACTTCTTCAATCATGTTGTCTATAGCAGCTTCTCCAGCATCACTTTTATTCATGAATTTTACCCAGGCACCTTCAAATAACCTAAGTTGCCCAGCAATAACAACAGTTTGTCCAGATTTTAATCCAGCAATTACTTCAATGCGGCCTTTGTTTCTAGCTCCGGTTAAAATTCCAACACGGCGCGCTTTTTTCTGATCTACAACCCAAACATATTCTTGTTCTCCAACACGCTCAATTGCAGCTTCATCAACGGTAATTGTGTCTCCTTGCTCTCCAATAATCAGCATTACATCAGCAAAAAGTCCAGGTTTTAAAGCTCCCTCTTCATTTGGAATAGTGGCAATCAACGTAATGTTATTTGTTGATGAATCAACACGCGAATCTACAGCTTCAACAGTTCCCTTAAAAACTTTTCCTTTTGATGATTCAACACGCAATTCGATAGTTTGCCCAGCTCCTACATCATTAACATTCTTTCCTGAGACTCCAAATTTTACTCTTATTGGCGTTTGATCAACAAGAGTAACAAGTTCTTGGTTCGGTTGAACAAAAGAACCAGCGCCAACATCTATCAATCCTATTGTACCCTCAAAAGGAGCTCTAATTTCACATTTATGAAGATTTGCTTCTTTAACCTCAACTTCAGCTCTTGCCATATTAAGCTCTGCTAAAGCTTTATCGTAATCTTTTCCACTTGCAGCTCCACTTTCTTTCATTTTTTTTTGACGATCATATTCTACCTCAGTCTGCTGAAGTTTTGCTTTATGCAGTTTCAATTCAGCTTGAGCTTGCTCATCATCAAATTTTATTAAAATATCATTTTTTGAAACAGTTGTTCCCTCTTTGAAAACAATTTCTTTAATACGCCCATTTATTTCAGAGTGCAAAACGACAGATTGATTTGCTTTCAACTCTCCAATTGTGTTTATATACTTTGGCATTGAAATACTTTTTACTTCTTCAATTTCAACAGATATTTCTCGAGCTTGATAATCATCGTTTCCAGTTTTTTCTAATTTTATTATATAGTGAGCTAGCGATAGCAATATTGGGCGTATAATTCGAGAAAATGCAAAAAATCCAAGTAAAATAACTATAGAAATTATTCCATATTTTAAATACTTACTCTTTAAAACTAAATCTTTATTTTTAAAAGATTCTTTTTTATTTTCATCCCCATTTGTTTTATTTGACATTTTTCTAATGAACAATAATTCAGACCAGACAAATAATATTATCAACATACTTTAATATAAACAAGGGTTGTGCTAAAAAGTATTGCTGATATATCAAAACTATGAGATTCTGTTGCCTGCTGATATTTTAATTGTAGATGATGAAAATGATATTTGCGATCTTGTTTGTGGAATTTTATCGGATGAAGGATATCAAGTAAGAACGGCAGAAAACACTGTAACAGCTTTTAATGCCATAGTAGAAAGACAACCTAGTCTTGTAATTTTGGATGTTTGGCTTGGCGATAGTTCAAAAGATGGGCTAAAAATTTTAGAAATTGTTAAACGGGATCATCCGTATGTTCCAGTTATCATGATAAGTGGTCATGGAACTGTGGAAACAGCGGTTGCAGCAATAAAATTGGGAGCTTATGATTTTATTGAAAAACCTTTTCAAACAGAGAAACTGCTAGTAACTATTTCAAGGGCATTAGAATCTTCCAGATTAAAGAGAGAAAATACAGAATTAAGAGAAAAAATTCCATTTTTCTGCTCTTTAGTAGGAACTTCCTTAAGTGTACAAAATATTAAGCAAGCAATAGATTCTACTGCAACAACTTCAGCAACAATTTTTTTACATGGTCCAATAGGAAGCGATAGAGCAGCTGTTGCTAGGTATATACATGAATGTTCATATTCAACTGGCCCTTTTTTTGCAATTAATTGTGCAACTGATCCTTTGCAAATAGATTCTGAATTATTTGGTTTAGAGACAATTATTAAAGATGATAATATTCCTAGAAAAATTGGTTTATTAGAACAAGCACACGGAGGAACTTTTTTTATTGATAATATTTCTTACTTGCTGGATTCTTTGCAAATAAGGCTAAATCAATTCTTACAGTTTAAGTCTTTTTCCAGAATTGGTGGAACAAACCTAATTAATGTTAATGTACGAGTAATTTCAGGTTCAAATTTAAATGAAGAAGAAATCTTAACTTGCGATACTTTTCGTCAAGATTTGTATTATAGAATGAGAGCTGTTTATATAAGTATTCCACCATTAATAGAAAGAGCCAAAGATATTCCATTACTTATTAAACAATTTGCTTCGGCTATTGCCGCATCTCATAATATTTCACCTAAAAACTTTAGTGTTGAAGCTATTGCTCTTTTAGAATCATATCCATGGCCTGGTGATATTCAGCAATTTAAAAATATTATTGAATGGATTTTGATTATGCATTCTGAAAAAAATAAAGATATTATAGAGGTAAATGATTTACCACCAGAAATTATCGAAGGAAATCTTTTTGCAAAGGCTTGGAACTCTAAAACGGCTAAAATAGCCACAATGCCTATAAAAGAAGCACGTGAAGCTTTTGAAAGAGATTATATTGTTGCCCAGCTAAAACGTTTTAATGGCCATATCTCTCAAACAGCAAGATTTATAGGAATAGATAGAGCTTCTCTTCACAGAAAGCTTAAAACTCTTGGCCTTACCGTTAATGATGATATTGAGGAAGAATCATGAACATTTTAATTTTAGGAGCTGGACAGGTTGGAGCAAGTATTGCTCAACATTTAGTTTCTCCGGAAAATCATGTAACAATTGTTGATAATAATGAACAAGTGCTATCAAAATTAGAAGCAAGGCTTGATATTCGGCCAGTTTTAGGATATGCAGCACATCCTAATATTCTTGAGAAGGCTGGAGCTCAGAATTCTGATATCTTAATTGCTGTAACAAATATTGATGAAGTAAACATGGTAGCATGTGAGGTAGTGAACTCTCTTTTTAAAGATCAAATTAAAATAGCTAGAATTAGAGATCAAAATTTTTTAAGTGAAAAACAAAGAAATCTTCTTTTTCAAAAAGATCATATTTCTATTGATTATATAATTTCTCCAGAAGTTGAAATTGCTAAAAATATTAGTAAAGGCCTTCAAATTGGAACAATTTCTAGTGTTATTGATATTTTTGATAATGCAAAAATGATAAGCATTAAATGCTTAGAACATTCTCCAGTTCTTAATACGTCAGTTAAACTTTTATTTAGTTTATTTCCAACGCTTAATATGTCTATTATTGCAATTCAGCGTGATGGAAATACGTTTATTCCAGATCTTCAAGATATAATTCAATTAAAAGATAATATTTTCGCTATAGTTGCTGCAAATCAAATTACGGAAGCTATTTCTGCTTTTGGCAATGTTGAGCAAAACCGAAAAAGTATTACGCTTGCAGGTGGTGGAAATATAGGAAAAATATTAGCTGAAGAAATAGAGAAAAAATATTCGGGGGTTAGTTTAAGAATTATAGAAAAAAATACTAATAGACTTGATTATCTTTCTCATTTTTTAAAAAAAGCTGAATTTTTAGCGGGTGATGTTTGCGATTTAGAACTTTTACAAGAATCTGAGATTGGCAAATCTGATACATTTATATCAATTACTAATAATGACAAGACAAACATTTTTTCTGCACTTTTAGCTAAACATTTGGGGACAAAACATGTTACAGCGTTACTTAGTGATCAAAAACTTGCTCCATTTGCGTCTTCTTTGGGAATTGATTCACTTATAGATCCAAATGCAATAACTGTAGCCACAATTTTAAAATATACTAAACAAAATAAAATTAGGTCTCTATACTCTATTGATAGTTGTATAGAAGTTATTGAAATTAATGTTGATGAATCCAGTAATATTATTGGTCTTTCTACAACAGAGGATATAATGATTCCAGGACAAATCATAATTGCCGCTATGAAACGAGAGGGAGAATTAGTTTTATTTCCAGAAAATATAACAGTTATTGCAAATGATAAATTAATTATAGTCGTTACAACAGAGACTGTTTATAAAATAGAAAGAATATTAGCTACGCGAACTATAGATTAAATTTTATAAAAGCGCCCATTATTTATAAAAGCACCCATTATACGTTGTAGAATAATTTGCATATTCTTGCAAAATTTCTATGTTTTATCTTCTTTATTTTTTTAATCTATTCTTAACAATTATTTATAAAAAATAATATTAAACATAATAATATTTATTATTGCCATGCCTTTATTTTTTTGTAATCATATAAATTATAGGGGAGAGTTTCTTTTAACTAGGGCATAAGAAAATGGTGTTTCTCCGTAGTTTGGTATTGTATTTAATTTTAGAAATATTTGAATCAATAACATTTGCTAAAGTTGCTGTAGATTCAATAGTTAATAAACTTCTTTCAAAACCAATTTCTTCTAGCAAAGTTAAAGGAGCATCTGGAGAACAGAACAGAAGTGTACTAGATGTAGATGAGGATTCTAGCGCCGAAGCAACGTACAAATTAGCAGAAGAAATTGAGTTACAAAAGAAGTCTATTGGTGTTGACGAAAAACAAAATGGAATTACTACCAATCAAGTTTCTCCCCATAAAAAAGTTATACCTAATAATAACAGTAAAGCACAAGAAACAGAGTTTAGTGAATCCGCAGGATTGAACAGGGAAAAAATCCAAGGTTCTAGTACGAATGGATATAATCAATTAAAGAATCCATCAGCAAAGCCTGTAGATATTAATGTAAATAAACAACAAAAATTACCTGAAAAAAAGAAGGAGTTTGGCATAGTAATAAAAAAATCTCCGCCAATTTCTGGGATTTATTGCGGTTTGTATTTATCTGGTATGGCAGTGTTCCCAGAAGCTGAGTCTTGGACTATTGGTTATTCGCCAAAAGGAGGATTAACTGAAAAAGGAACGGTTTATGTATTAAATACAAATGAATTTTGTCAAAGAAACGCTATGCACTATGGTTCATATGCCTACAATAGAAATACCTGGTTAGCAGATTTTTCTGCATTTCTTGGATATAACCTTTTTTTAATATCTAAATTAAGACTTGGTTTCGAAATCCAAGGCTCGATAGGATGGCGAAATTCTGAAATTTCATCTAGTGGTGTTTTCGCTGAAATTGACCCAAATCGACGCGAGGAACTTGGTGAGACATTCAAAGATTTAGACAATGATCATGGAACACCTTCAAGAGAGAATCCAGTTCCTGATGAGGCTTTTCATACCGTAGCCGAATCAGATTTTGCTTATTCCAGACAAACCATAAATGTTCCTCATAATTTTCTTTTTAAGCCAAGTTTAGGGTGGGCTCTTTCAGATAGTGCCATTATTTATACAATTTTAGGTCTTAAATATGGTCTTTGGGAAATTAAAGATCATCCAGAAAACATTGAAGTTATAACAACGTATGATGTAAAGCCTGGAATAGACACAATATATAGTCAATATAATTTTGCTCTTGTTGGAGGATTAGGAATAGAAACTGCATTAAACAAAAATTTTTTCTTAAGAGCTGAGTGTTTATATTCAAAAAGTCCAGAAATTAATATAGAAAAAGATGTTTTGCAACCAACTGGCAAAGAGGACGAAAACCGCCAATTAGAAAACTTAGGAATTAAAACAATACGTAATATCTCATTTGGTTTAGGAGCTGGTTGGCGGTTTTAGAAAATAATTAAATCTTACACTAAACTCCTATTATTTTAAATGAGCAAAGCTCCTAAATCAGGGCCTACGCATGAGAAATTTTCTTGACAACTTCAATTAAATGTTTGAACGACATAGAATTACGTCTCATAAGTGATTTTACAGACTGTTCAGGTTTTTTCCTAGCTTTGACCA
>JAITOG010000080.1 GCA_031290075.1 Holosporales bacterium
GATTTTGGCGGGAAAGCAAATAAGGAAGTATTGTTATAAATTTTGAGAATTTAAGGAAATTAGCCACTTAGAACAATTAAAAAAAAGTTGACAATTATGTAAATACAATGATATCTTAAGTTTGTTTTTAAAATTTGGTAAGGTATTTATGTTTTTTAGAAAAGTATTATTGATTTGCTCTTGTTTATTTTTTACTTCTTCAACTCAGAATAGCTGGGGTGGTGCAGTATGGGAGGCACAGAATTAGCCTCTGCAGAATTTTGCAGCATTAGTATTGGTAACAAAAAGTTCATGGGGAAGTTTGCCTGGAATTGGGCTTTCATCTTTAGCTTTAGGTTTTGGGAAAGGATATTTATATAGTTTTGGTAATTGGGTGTCTAATATTAAGATAGTAGGAGAAAGTGAGACGCATAAGGGAATTGTTAAAAACTTTGTAGTGGGGACAATTTTAGGGACTATACAGAGTATTCCTGGAATTGCATTGAACATATGGAAAGGAGGTTGGAAATTAGGGGCCCAAAAATTAGGGATAGGTTTTCTAAAGGGATGTTTAGTTGGAGGTATTAATTCGGCTTTTCCTTATATTATGGAAAAAACCGATGCGTTATCACAACGGATCCATAGGGGGCCAGTCCATGAGGATCCAGCTCCAGTCCATGATGAGCCAGCTCCAGAACGGGTGGAGTTTCAAGATGTTATAAGTCCTGAATTGTCTTTACATATTCAGGAAGTTCTACGTCGTCATCATCTAACCTCAAACCAGATTCAAAATGTTCTAAGATTCGATATGAACCCTGGTAGGATGGCGTTTATAAGAAAAGGTAATGTAAAAGAGGTTTTACGTGTTGCTCTACAATGGGAATCCTCTCTAAACAGTAATCAGATTACACAGCTTCTAACTTCTCTGGTATTGTAGGCGAAGTATATTTCCCATATGAAAAAAATAAAGCTACCAATTAAAATTTGGTAGCTTTATTTTATTCCCCAAAACCCAAAGTTCTATCTCTTATTTTTTTTCCAAAAAATTAAAGAATACAAGTAGTCTTCCTAAAAAATAATATAATTTGCTAAAATTCAGAAGATCTGATGGTATATTTAAAAAGGTTTTGTAAGCCAAGCTTTTCCTTTATTAAGGTTTATATATGGATCAAATATTTGAATTTTTAGAAATAATAATTCCTGCAATATCTGAATTGTTTCTATTTTTAGGAATCGTTTTCTTATTAATAATTACTTTAATAAAAAAATATAAAGATAGTTGGGATAAAAAATATACCTTAATATTTCTAAAAAGCCTTTTATTTTCCGTTTTAATTATATTGCTAATTTATGGTAGCGGCACTGGAGATTCTTTTTCTTTTATAAATAATCCAGAAATCCAGAAAACCACTTTTTTAGGAACATTCACTATTGATGGATTTATAAGAATAGTAAAAATAATAATACTTTGTTGGTCTTTATTTTTTATTTTTACATTTAAAAATATTATTACAAACGATTTGGAAACGGAAAAAAATATCTGTTTTTTATTTATGTTGCTTGGTTATCTATTGGCTTTATCCTCTAATAATCTTATTTTATTATTTTTAGGGTTAGAAATGAGTAGTATTGCAATGGTTTTTTTCGTTCACCTTAGTGATCCAAATGCAGGAAAAACAGCAGCTTCTAATATGTTTTTTATACATTGTATTGGATCAAGTCTTTATATTTTTGGTGTTGCTTTAATATTTTGTTCATTTGGTACTATAGATTGTTCCCTAATTATAGATAAAGTTTTTGCAAATAATTTTATAGAAAATAAATTTGTTACGTCTTTATCTATTCTTTTTATAATTTTAGGGTTATTTTCGAAAATGCTTTTTATTCCATTTCAAGGCATTTTTAAAGACATTGCAAAGAAAAATAATTGGAAAATTTTTACAATGTTAAATTTTTTGCCATTTTTCTCATGTTCTATGATTCTTATTCGTTTTTTCTCAATTTTCAATTTTTGGAATTACAAAATATTTTTTCTTGTAAGTGGTTTAATTGCTATTTGTCTTGGTTTTCTAAATACAGTAAATAAAAATATGATAAAAGAAATTATTTTATATAATACCATTGGCAATACAGGTATTGTTTTGAGCAGTTTCGCTGTATTAAATACTGATATTATTACAAGTATTTTTTATTTTTTCATAGTTCAGGCTATTGCTTTGATGATTTTTTCTGGAATTATTTCTTATTTAAGTACTTCTGAATCTCAAATAAAAACTTTTAATGATATTTATTTTATGAATTATCCTCCAATATTAATTTTTATTTTAGGAATATGTATTTTGTGTTTTGTTGGGGTTCCTCCGCTTCCAGGATTCATTGCGCTTTTGGTGCTTTTAAAAAATTTAGTTTTAGAAGAAGCATATCTAATTTCCTTCTTTATTATCTCTTTTAAGATGTTTTCTATATGGAGTGGTATAAAAATTGTTACTGCATTATTAAATCGAAATACAAAAGCAATAGAGCAAAGCGAGCGATTGGTTAAAAGAAATTTTCCTATAAGTATTTTAGCCCTTTGCGCATTAATAATCTTTTTAACAATAAAAATAGATTATTTTTCAAAAACTTTAACATCTGGAGAGTTTTCTTTAAAATGTTATAACAGTTTTAAAAGGTACAGGCTTTGTAAGCATTTGTAAGCAAAAGTATTGAATTGATTACAAATCAGATTCTTACATCAAGATTTACGCAAAGGGTTTATCATAAAAAATTTATCAAGCTTTAGGTAAGTGTCTTGAATTTAATATAATAGATTTTAAATAAATATAAATATAAATACAAAAAATTAATTTTTTATTTACTTAATAAATATATAATGTATATATGAATAATTATAAAAATGGTGCTTTATGGCAAATACTCCACTTATGCAAGCCGTTGTTGCAGAAAATTTAGACTTGGTTAAAATATTACTTGAATCAGGAAATAAAGCAGGAATAAATGATTCATATGATTATGCAAAATTAACTCCTCTTATTATTGCAATTGAAAAACAAAATTTAGACCTTATAAAACTTTTGCTTGAAAATGGTGCAAAAGAAGCAATTAATACTCCCGTTAAAGTTTTAGACCCCACAGGAGGAAGTATTGAAAAAACCTTTCTAAAATGTGCAATTGATACGGGAAATTTGGATATCATTAAGTTACTTATTGAAAATGGAGCAAACGATGGAAGTCCAGGAGCTAGTAATAATACCGCAACAACAGAATCCCCTACTGAAGAAAAAGCAGCTGAATATCCACTTCCACCTGAGGAAGGTTAAGCTTTTTTTTCTGCATCTGGCCCTTCTCTCAAAAATCCTCAATCTTTAGTGGATAATACTGAGGCTCCCAAAGAATGCGGATTTTAATTGCTGCAAATCCTTGAAATCCAAGAAGTTTGAATCCGCAATTTTTTTGGGTTTGGGTATATTAAAAATACAGAAATGTATTGTATTAACATTTCCTTATTTAAATGTTACTGAATATTTTTTTCTAAATTTTAAAATATTCAAATTTTATTTAGGCAAGTATAGTAATGGGTCTACAGGATTTTTTTTATTGTTTCTAAGCTGAAAATGAAGCTGCGGAGTTCTAACATTGCCAGTTTTTCCAACTCTTCCTATTATTTGTCCTTTTGCTACAACAACCTTTTCGCCTTGTTGTGGTTTTTTTACAAGAATTTCCTGAAGGTGGCCATATATTGAAACCATTCCGTTTTCATGAGAAAGTATAATCATTTTTCCAAATCCTAATACAAGCTCTCCAGCGTCCAGTACAATCCCCTTTAAACAAGCCCTCACTTTAACATTTGCAGGAGCTCCAACATTGATTCCTTCGCTAAATGTGTTGTTAGATAATTTTTCATTAAATTTTTTAAGAATTTTTCCTTTTATTGGCCAAACAAATTCTGTTTCTTGAGTATCATAGTCTTGGCTTTTGTAAGATAAATCATTTTCTTCTGCTATATTCGCTTTTTCATCGTTGGCCTCATCATTTTCTATGGCTTTTTCTTTTTCAAAATTATCAAGTTCTGCGCCACTTTCCTCTACTTCCTCCATAGAATCCGGAGCTGTCTCAATAACTATGGTAGGGTTTATCCCCGTTTTTTTAATGGTTGCTCTCTGCGATGGGGCAATGAATATCCTTTGTCCGGCAATAAGGTAAGAATTTTCGCTTAGCCCATTTAATCGGCAAACATCTTGTATGGACATGCTATATTTTTTTGCAATACCACCAAGACTTTCTCCCTCTTTAACCACATGATAAGAGGTTAAAGGACGAACTTGTATAACATCACACGGTTCATCTTTTTTAGAACAAGAAACTAAAAAAAACCCTAAAAAAGCAAAAATTTTTATTCGCAAACAATTTAAATTACTGCACACAATGAATGAATTTTTCAAAACTTAATACTTCATAATAGCACTTTTTGTAGTATAAATAAATTAAGAAGGATTTTGTAATTAATAATTGCAAAAATAATATATTGCATTTATATATTAATAAATATTTGGACTATTTATGAAAAGAGTAAATTTATATTTAAGTATTGTTTTTTTATGCCTTTGTTCTTGCTCTCAATTTAAACAAGGTGATTTACCTTCAAGTTTACCAGTAGAAAAATCTTCCGATGCAACAGATGCAACAGCAACAGATAGTACAATTGATTCTTCAGAAAACTCGAATTTAGAAGATTCTGCAAAAAGTTTGGCAGATCAAATATCTTCTTTAGAGACTTCTAAATCAGATTTAAAAGAAGAGACTTCTAAATCAGATTTAAAAGAAGAGACTTCTAAATCAGATTTAAAAGAAGAGAACAGTCCTCCTGTAAAACCAGAAATAGACCAACAGGAAGAAGTTTTTGAATTTATTTTTGAAGAAAAAACAAGTTGGGTTGGAAAAGACCTTGATTCTTTCTCTAGACAGCTAGCTGGCTTAATTCCTTTTAAGAAAAAACTTTCTCCTGAAACGCAAAATTCCTTTTTTCAAATAATTAACCAGGGCTGGGAAAATTTAAAAAATTATGTTTTAGATCCAATGAACATTTGGAAAGAAGAAAATAAAGATGTTTTTGATATCAAAGATTCTCGGATTTTTTACCCATTCGGTGGGCCAGATGCGTTGTATGTGACGCAATTATTCCCCCAAGCACAAGAATATATTATTTTGGGATTAGAGTCTGGAGGATCTATTTCTACAATCCAGTCCAATCTTCCAACTGAAAAAGGCATTAAAACTTTCGCAAAAAGCATGGAAAATTTCTTTAAAATGGGTTTTTTCGTTACTGAATATATGATTTCTCAAGTATCATGGGCATCGGGGGTTATTCCTCTTTTCTTAGCGCAATTGTCGAAATTAGGATATAACATTTTAGAAATTAGTGAAGGTACTTTTGAATTTAAGAGCAATTCAGCTCAGCAATCAGAAGACAAAAAATTAAAAGGGGTAAAAGCTGTTCGCATTAAATTTAAAGGAAAAAATGATGAAGAGGAAAAAACTATTACTTATATAAGGTGCGATTCAGAAAATAAAAATTTAAGAAGATTAAAATCTTTATTTTCTTTTATTAATGAAAAACCGTTTTTTACTTTTTTAAAAAGTTCTTCATACGCATTACATAATTCAGCATTTTCAAAATTGAGAGAATTTATTTTAAACAATTCATCTGGCGTTCTTCAGGATGATACTGGTATTCCATTTCGTATGATAAAAAAATACAGCGATTACCACTTATTCGGGCAATACACACAGCCAGCTTTAAAGTTTTTTCAAAAATTTTATTTGCAGAAAGATTTAGCTTTGTCTTATAAAAACGAGAATGTGAAAAAACTTCCATTTAGATTTGGGTATGGATGTTCCATTGTTCCTTCAAATCTTATTTTTGCAAAACATTTAACTAAAAAAGCTATAATATCCCCATTCGCAGTAGAATCCTCGGATTCATTGCCTTCTAATCCAGCAGAAGCATTAGAGAATTAACTTCCGTAACTCAATTTCTTCTGCTTCTTCTATAAATTTGTTCGTCGCTTCTATTCTCATTCAACTTTGCTAGAAGAAATTTGTTTCGAAAGAAGCCTGATATATTTTTATTTATTTGAATAATATAAATCTAATATTTACTTTTTATGTATTTGTTTATTACAATTATTATATAAACTTAAAATATATATTATGTAAAATTGCTATGAGGAAAACTCAGTATACCGAATTCGCATCAAAAGAAGAGGAATTTTCTGCTTTTCGCAAAATGAAAGAGGGAAAAGATCCTTCTACACGGGATTTAATAATCCTAAACTATGCTAAACTCGTTAGAAATTTAG
Source organism: Holosporales bacterium (assembly GCA_031290075.1). Lineage (GTDB taxonomy): Bacteria > Pseudomonadota > Alphaproteobacteria > BNTO01 > BNTO01 > JAITOG01. Next base: position 6,339 of record JAITOG010000080.1, read on the forward strand.
CATCAAAATATTGTAGGCTTTATGGTTTGGATTTGGATGAATTGATTTCTGAAGGAACTTTAGGGCTTATAAAAGCATTGGAACTTTTTGATGTTGAGCGTGGTTTTAGATTTGCTACTTATGCCACTTTTTGGGTAAAAGCTTATCTTAAGCAATACATTGATTGCTGTGGATCTATAGTTAAAAGAACGCGCCAAACCCTAAAAATTATGAAGGAATATAACAAAGCGTGTCTTGCATGTTGGAATTCATTTAATTCAGCATTTTTTTCTGATATATCAATTGATAAAAGTTTTGAAAGTGAAGATTCAGAGGGGGGAAATTTTTTGGATTTTTTACAAGATGAACAAGCTAATTTTGAGGAAAAAACAATTGAGGAAGATCTAGTACAAAAAAGGCAAAACAAATTTAAAAATGCGTTTGAAAAATTGAAAGCTCGGGAACAAGAAGTAATTGAAAGGCGGTATTTTAGCTCTTCTCCTGAAACTTTGGAATGTATTGCACAAAATTTTAATATGACAGTTGAAGGAGTTAGACAACTAGAAAAACGTACAATTGAAAAAATTAAAAAAGAAATACAAAAACAACCCTCACCACCCGCCTTTTAAAAAAGCTCTTCAAAAAATCCGGGATTTTTGTCAAGGTGCTCCGCCGTACAAGGATACAGTAACCCTGTTCACAATTTATTGAAAAAATGATAAGAATACCATGGGAGGCCAAAAAGAGGCGTAGTTATGTTAAGAGTAGATAGAGTTTTGGGCAACGAGAGGTTGTTGAAGTCATTGA
>JAITOG010000036.1 GCA_031290075.1 Holosporales bacterium
TTATTAAAAATATTTTTAAATATCATAAAAAAATAGTTAGTTTACAGTAAACATAGTTAGCATAAAAACAACTTTATCAAAAAAATAAAAGGCTTGTTTTCGACTTTTTAAAAAAAATGATCCTTGTAAACAGGGGTTTATAAGAGATATTTTTATGCAGGGGTGTAAGGTTTGATAGGTTGTTAGCCTAATTAATTATAGCAGGTGATAATGGAATAGTAGGATAAAGACATTATATGAGGAGCCTAATGTAAAATTTCCTTTTTTCGCCTTATCTGCCGTTGTCTTTTTCTCAAATTCTTACGTCTTTGAGGTACAATTTTTTTTCTCCTCTGTAATTTTTTTAAATCAGTTTTTTTAGATTTAGATTTTGATATGTAAACTTTTTTCTTTATTTTTCTATTTTTTACGCCTTTTTCCCTACTTTTTTTCTTTATTTCGTTTGGAATTGAAGGTTTTTGTTCAATGGTTTTAGAGTCTTTTATAATAGGCTCTTTCATAATTTCTTTATCGAATTCCTTTTTTCCCTCGATATTTTTATCATTTACATTTGACGCTTTTTCACTTTTTAAAACTATTTTTGTATTTATAAGATCCAAAAATTTATATCCTTTTTTTTCTTCATTATTTTTCTTTTCTTGGGGCGTTTTTTTTTCATTTAATTTGGTTTCATCTTTGATTTTGATTCTGTTTATGTTTACTTTTTCTTTAATGATTTTAATTTTTACTTTTTCATTATCATTTTTCATATCTTTTTCTTCTTTAGATCCTAAAAGAATATCTGCAGCTTGGAAAGATTCAGGGGAAATAGCTGATCCTTTTTCTAAATTTATCTCTTTATTACTTTCTTTTTTCTCTGTGCTATCTTCTTTTGTTTGGGGAGTTTTTTTAAAATCAGATGGCAAACTTAAAGGAGCCAATGGAATAACATCAAATTCATTTGGCCCTTCATGATCAAAGCCAAGTATTGACTTTAGCGAGTTACAACCGACAAGAAAAATAGTTAGCAAAATAGAAAATAAAAATTGAAAAATCAAAATATCTTCACTTTCTAACACAAACCAGTTTCAGCGTAACATTGCATTATTTTGCAGTCAATTAACAGAGTGGTCTTAAAAGCTTTGGGCGTCGGGCGGTTAAGGAACCATTACAGTTTGTGAAAATTTGCCTTTCATATGCTAAACTTTATAAAAGAATATTATTCTAAAGAATTTTTATGGGATTTAATTGTGGAATTGTTGGTTTGCCAAATGTTGGAAAATCGACGCTATTTAATGCTTTAACTCAAACATCTGCAGCTGAAGCAGCAAACTACCCGTTTTGCACAATAGAGCCAAACATTGGTTGTATAGGTGTGCCAAATGATCGCTTAGAAGTCCTGGCCAAAATCGCAAAATCACAAAAAATAATACCAACACAAGTTGAATTTGTTGATATTGCGGGGCTCGTAAAAGGAGCAAGCAAAGGTGAAGGTTTGGGAAATCAATTTTTAGGACACATTAGATCTACAGATGCAATTATTCATTTATTGCGTTGTTTTGAAGATAAAGACATAGCCCATATTAATGGCGAAATCGATCCAATAAGAGATTTTTCAACTGTAGAAACAGAATTAATGTTGTCCGATATGGAAAGTTTGGAAAAGAGAATAGAACGTTTGTCTAAAAAAAATAATAACCTTTCAAAAGAAGCTAAAGAACAATTTGAATTAATGAAAGAAGCGTTATTATTACTTCAAAAGGGGGAACCTTTACGTTCAAAAGAAAATAAAAGCAAATTTTCTTCTTTAGATTTACTTAGTGATAAGCCAGTTTTAGTGGTTTGTAATGTTTCAGAAAAAGACGCAATAAATGGCAATGAATTTACTGATACTGTTATTAAATATATGTTTAATCAAGGAATTGAAATTGTTATTATTTCTGCAGCTTTTGAAGCTGAACTTGCTGCGTTAACTTCACAGCAAGAAAAAGCTGATTTTCTAGAGAGCATAGGATTAAAAGAATCAGGATTATCCAAAGTAATCCGTGCTGGCTATAAATTACTGAATTTGGAAACATTTTTTACAGCAGGTCCTCAAGAAACTAAAGCTTGGTCTATTATAAAAGGTACAAAAGCTCCAGATGCAGCAGCTGTTATTCACACAGATTTTAAGAGAGGTTTTATTTGTGCAGAAACTATTCATTATGAAGATTACATTGCTTTTAATGGGGAACAAGGAGCAAAGGCCGCAGGAAAACTTAGAATTGAAGGCAAAGATTACGTTGTGTGTGATAGCGATGTTATGCTGTTTAGGTTTAATGTTTAGGGGTAATAAATCTTTCATATATATACCAAAACCCCAAAAAATTGCGGATTCAAACTTCTTGGGGTTCAAGAATTGGCAGCAATTAAAACCCGAATTCTTTGGGGGCCCCAGTATCTTACACCCCTGCATAAAAATATCTCTTATAAATCCCTGTTTACAAGGATCATTTTTTTTAAAAAGTAGAAAACAAGCCTTTTATTTTTTTGATAAAGTTGTTTTTATGCTAACTAT
>JAITOG010000094.1 GCA_031290075.1 Holosporales bacterium
AAAAAGTCACACCAAAAAAGATTATGGAGCTATGGAGAAACCATTGGAATATTGAAAATAAATTGCACTGGGTGAGAGATATACTGGGGCCCCCAAAGAATGCGGATTTTAATTGCTGCCAATCCTTGAAATCCAGGAAGTTTGAATGCGCAATTTTTTGGGGTTTGGGTATAGCTTATATTCGTACTCAAAAACACAAGAATGTTTGTTGAAATATGAAGATCTCTACAAAAAAAAGTCTGGATTTAGCAGTCTCAAACAATTTGTATTTTATACAGTCCCGAAAATTATATCCTCAATTTTCTCAAAAGTTTGATCAATAATATTTATATTGATGTGTTGAACCATAATTCTTAAAACTGGTTCTGTTCCTGAGCGGCGTACAATAATTTTCCCTTTATTCCCAAAAACACTTTGATTCATAGCTTTAATTTCATCTATCATATTGTCGGTGATTTCATTTTTTTCTGAATCTATTTTGAAATTTTTTATCCTCTTAGGAGTTTCTTTAAAAATAGGAAAAATATCATCGATTTTTTTATTTTTTTCAACCAAAATTCCTAAAACTTGTAAAGCCGCAATAATCCCATCTCCAGTTGTTGTGTAATCACTAAGTATTATATGCCCAGATTCCTCGCCTCCAAGATTACTTTGAGTATTCCTCATTTTTTCAACAACGTTTTTATCTCCAACAGCAGATTCGACATGTGAAATTCCAATAGAATTTAAATATTCTGAAAGCCCAATATTAGACATACATGTTGAGACAACACCACCACATAAAATCCCTTTTTCTTGCCAATTTTTAGCTATTAAAGCTAAAATTTGATCCCCATTTATAATCTCCAAACTTGGTGTTACAATTAAGATTCTATCGGCATCACCATCAAGAGCAATTCCTATATCAGCTTGATTTTCTTTCATGCTTTCAAATAAAGCGTTTGGATATAGAACGCCGCAATCTTTATTTATATTATGGCCATTTGGATTATCTCCTATTGTTGATACAGTTGCTCCAAGTTCCCAAAAAACGTAAGGGGCAACTTTATATGCAGCGCCATTAGCGCAATCTAAGGCAATTTTTATTCCTTCAAGATTATAACCTTTTGGAAAAGTGGCTTTAACAAATTCCACATATCGCCCCGCAGCATCGTTTAAACGGATTGCTCCACCGCAATCTTCAGGTAATTGTAAATCTTCATTTTCTATAATATTTTCTATAGATTGTTCCACGTTATGATCAAGTTTTATTCCATTAGAATCAAAAAATTTTATTCCATTGTCAAAATAAGGATTATGCGAAGCGGAAATCATTATTCCAACGTCTGCTCGCAGGGAGCGCACCAACATTGCAATTGCAGGAGTTGGTAATGGGCCAAGCATAATAACATTGGCTCCTTGAGCTGTAAGCCCAGAAGTTAGGGCATTTTCTATCATATATCCAGAAAGCCGTGTATCTTTACCAATTACAACAGTCAGCTTATGAGGATCATGAATATGTTTTTCGTATGGAAAAAATGAAGTAAGAGCCGAATTTTCTCGCTTAGTAATGGCTTGCTTAAAATAGTAAGCTGCAGCTCGGCCAACCCTCATCATTACTTCTGGCGTAATAGGCCATTGATTTGCTTTTCCTCTAATTCCATCTGTTCCAAAAAGTTTAAACATTAAATTATCTATCTCATTTTTTTTATTTCTTTTGCTTTTTTGAGGGTGATTTTTCTACTATTTTTTTTCTTTTTTCAGCCTTTTTTTTCTTTTCTTCTGTTTGGATTATAGGCGCTTTAATAATTGGAGGAAGTGTTCCCCCTTCAATTACAGTACGAATTTCTGCTCCATCAAGAGTTTCTCTTTCAAGCATTGCATTTGCAAGATCATAAAGCTGTTTTTCATGTTCTTTTAATATAGCTTTTGCTTTTTCAAAACAAGTATTAATAATTTTTTTAACTTCTTCATCAATAACTTGGAATGTAAACTCAGAGAATTCTTTTTGCTCATAATACATTTCTCCGCCAAAACAGCTTTGGAAACCTATTTTTTCACTCATTCCCCAGTCCATAACCATACTGCGAGCTAAATTTGTTGCAGATTTTATATCTGAAGAAGCTCCTGTTGTTATGAAATCTGCGCCAAAAACCATTTCTTCTGAAATTCTTCCTCCAGTTGAAACCATTATATCGGCAATAAGCGATTGATAGGAAACAGAAATTTGATCCTCAAGCGGCAAGCTCACAACCATACCAAGTGCGTCTCCTCGTGGAATTATTGTTGCTTTATGCAAAGGATGCGATCCAGGAGTATAAAATGAAACAATTGCATGCCCAGCTTCGTGAAAAGCCGTCATACGTTTGCATTCATCAGTTAGAACCAATGATCGCCGTTCTGCTCCCATCATTACTTTATCCTTTGCTTCTTCAAGCTCTTGCATGCCAACTTTCTTTAAGTCTCTTCGTGCAGCTAACAACGCCGCTTCGTTTACAAGGTTAGCTAAATCCGCTCCAGAAAAACCAGGGGTTCCTCTAGCTAAAACCATTGAATCAACATCATCAGATAGCGGAACTTTTTTAAAATGAACTTTCAAAATCCTTTCACGGCCCTGTAAATCGGGGATAGGAACAACAACTCTGCGATCAAATCTTCCAGGTCTGAGCAATGCCGTATCTAAAACATCTGGCCTGTTTGTTGCCGCAATAACAATAACTGTTTGGCTCTCTTCAAAACCATCCATTTCAACTAATAATTGATTCAGTGTTTGTTCACGTTCGTCATTTCCTCCGCCAAATCCAGCGCCTCTTCTGCGGCCTACAGCATCGATTTCGTCAATAAATATAATACAAGGGCTATTTTTCTTTGCTTGGCCAAAAAGATCGCGAACACGGCTTGCTCCAACTCCAACAAAAACTTCCACAAAATCAGATCCTGCAATACTGTAAAATGGTACATCAGCTTCTCCAGCGATGGCTTTAGCTAATAATGTTTTCCCAGTTCCTGGGGGACCAACAAGTAAAAATCCTTTCGGGATTTTCCCTCCCAATTTTTGAAATTTTTGAGGATCTTTAAGGAAATCAATAACTTCTTGAAGTTCTTGCTTAGCCTCATCTGCTCCAGCAACATCATCAAATGTTACTTTAACTTTTTTCTCACTAGCCATTTTAGCTTGAGATTTTCCAAAACCAAGTGCTTTATTATTTCCTGAGCTAATCTGTTTAGCAGAGAAAAACATTAATAATCCTATTATGAGAAACGGAAGCCAAGGCAAAATTAAATTCCAGAAGGAAAATTCCTGTTCAATGGGTTTTGCTGAAATAGATATTCCTTTATCAAGCAGATCTTGAATGGGGACGTAATAACTGGGAGAGTATGTTGAAAAAACTTTTCCATCTTTTGTTTTTCCCAATATATTCTGTCCTTTTATTTGTACTTCAGTTATATTATTAGATTTTACTGCTTCAATAAATTGAGAATAAGTATAAACAAGGTCTGTTTTATGCTCTTCTGCATCTGTTAATATTTTAACCAATAAAAATACTGTGGCAAAAACAATAAGCCAAATTAAAAGGTGTTTAGGTTTAAAATACAAATCTACCTCACTTTACTTTAGGCAAAGTAAAAATAATTTAAGATTTCCAATAAAAGAATAATACCGCACGTTTGCCATTTTTTATACCAAAATTTCTAATCACCCGACGTTTTTGAAAAACTTTTTTAAAAATGTCGGGTGGTGAGTTATGAAAAGAGTTTTCCAAACACGATGCTTTCGTTCAAAAAAAAGCGAAGTATGAGCACAAAGTTTTCACCCCACCTGGGAGGCAGTGCAATTTGATGATGTCCTGTTTGTACAATTTGGAAATGTCCTGTTTGGCCTCTCAAAAAATCCATAATTAATCTGTGATGATTTTGAGGGTATTTAGCATTTCTTAAAGGAAAAGTATTTTTAAAGCTGATATTTTGAAAATTAGGGATGTTGAAATATTCATATATCAACATCCCATTTTAAACTCTTTAACTCTTGGAGTTTTTTTAGCAAATTGTAAGAGTTTTTGGTTTGTTGAGAGTAAATTATTATGAATAACTTCCCTGTTTGTTGTAGGTAGAATCAAAAATTTACTCTCAGCGTTTCTGCGCTTCAAAAAAAACCTGGTATCAGTTCCATATCTATCTGAGCAACTTCTCCAATTCAGGATCTCTCCATTCATAAGCTAAATCGAGTGGTGTACATCCATCCTGATCTTTAGCAGCTTTATTTGCTCCAGCAGCAAGTAATATGCTAACAATTTTTGTAAGTCCTCTAAAAGCTGCTATATGAAGTGGTGTACATCCATCCTGATTTTTAGCCTCTTTATCTGCTCCAGCAGCAAGTAATACTCTAACAATTCTTGTATCCCCTATATAAGCTGCTTCATAAAGAAATGGTATCCTTCCCATATTATCTTTAGCATTTACATCTGCTCCAGCATTAATTAATGCTCTAATAGTTCCTGTATTCCTCCAAGAAACTGCTTCAAAAAGTGGTGTCCTTCCCATATTATCTATAGTATTAACATCTGCTCCAACTTGAATTAATATTCTAACAGTTTTTGGATAATTATTAAAAATTCCTATACGAAGTGGTGTCCTTCCCATATTATCTATAGCATTTACATCTGTTCCAACTCGAATTAATGTTGTAACAGTTTCTAGATGTAGATGCCCCAAAATTGCCTTATAAAGTGGCGTCTTTCCCTCATTATTTCTAGCATCTTTATTTGCTCCAAATTCAAGTAACATTCTAACAGCTTCTGTATGCCCTATAGAAGCTGCTTTATGAAGTAGGGTATTTCCATCAGCATCTTCCTTATTCTTAGATTTAAAAATTAATTCCCTAACCTTTTCGTCTTTTTCACGTAATAACTGTAAAACACCAGGGACAGGGCCTAGTGAATCCGCAGGATTGAACGGGGTAGGAGACGAAAGTATTTGTACGAGTTGGTATACTTCATTAATTGCAAGAAAAAATTGCTCTTCCTCTCCTTCAGCAAAAAAAACAGGAGCAGCACGGTTTCCCCTACTTGGCCACAATCTACCAAAAGCATTGCTACAAAAAGTAAGCCATCTTTTAAACAAATTCCTATCTCCTCTAGGTTGTAGCTTCCCTATTGCCTCTGCGCCATGAAATGTTTCGTGAGAAAAATTGCTTATCCCCAATAATGAAACAAGCACCGTAGTTTTATAAAATCTTTTCATTTTATATATCTCCTTTTAAAAAATTTAACCAAGTAACTATATTAACACGAACTATGGATTAGGTGAAAGCCCCTAAAATGGTGTAATTGAAGGTTTTATTAGACTTCCTTCAAAACCAATTTCTTCTGCAAATTTGTTCGTCGCTTCGATGCTCGAATCCTCATGGGGTTTGGGTCCTTACATCTCTACATAAAAATATCTCTTATAAATCCCTGTTTACAAGGATCATTTTTTTTTAAAAGTCGAAAACAAGCCTTTTATTTTTTTGATAAAGTTGTTTTATATTAACTTAATTTATTAAAAATATTTTTAAATATCATAAAAAAATAGTTAGTTTACAGTAAACATAGTTAGCA
>JAITOG010000028.1 GCA_031290075.1 Holosporales bacterium
GATTTCTTTATCTGCTTCTTTGCAAAAATCATCAACAAAACAAAACAATTCAGTGATATCATGATTCATTGCTAGATTCCTTTTAGGAGTAATTGTTTATCAGGAATCTAGCCTATTTTTGAGGGGTTTGAAAATCTTTTTCTAATCCATAGTTCGCGTTAATACTTCAATATATAATATTTTTTTTGATTGTGTTATCTTTTTTTATTTCTAGGACTTAGCCCTGCCGACGTAGAAGTATTTCACAGTATTTCTCTATACTTTTCTATGCATTCACTAAGTCTCATTCCGTTTATATGAAGAGCTTCACTAATATTTGTTTCATTTTTTACTCTCATAATATTTAATACTGCCGCCATACAAAATGAAAATATAAATGGATTTCGACGTTTTGTTGTAAAATCTTCCCGCATAGTTACGTCTTTTACGTAATGCAACTTGTTTTCTATTCCCCAATGTTGTCTGATATATTTTGCAAATTCCTCAATTGATAATTCTTTATTACACACATAGTAATTATCTGTAACAGTTGGTTTTCCAACATTTAATTCCTCTCTATATACTGGGCCCCCCAAAGAATGCGGATTTTAATTGCTGCCAATCCTTGAAACTCAAGAAGTTTGAATCCGCAATTTTTTGGGGTTTGGGTATATATGCAAGATAGGTTTGTGTTTGATGGCTGGCTGTTTGTGAATTTCATTGCAATGTTGGCGTACTTCAAGTTGTTTGATCGGCTGCGGCAGAAGAAATTGCTGAAGAAAACGTCGCCATCGGATGTGTTGAGTATTTCAAAAGGGATATATCAAAACTGGAATCAGTGGAAGAGGTGGGTTCGAACAGAGATTGCACAGAAGAATCTAAAGCTGTTTACTAAGCTTGATGTGGACCCACTAAAAAATCGGAGTTAGGGATTAACTTAAAATCAATATTTCATAAATATAATTAAATATGTATTCGAAAATATAGCAAATAATGCTTAGCAAATTATCAACAGTTTCCTTCAAAGGAGTAGAAACTCAGGAAGTTTTTGTTGAAGTTCAGATCTCTTCAGGCTTGCCTGTTTTTACTATAGTTGGATTACCAGATAAAGCCGTAGCTGAATCAAAAGAGCGCATTCGTGCCAGCTTTTTCCATCTTGGGCTAAGCCTTCCTCAACGCAGAATTATAGTAAACCTAGCGCCTACAGACGTTTTAAAGGAAGGGGCTCACTATGATTTACCAATTGCCCTTGGAATAATGGCAGCTCTTGAAATCTTTGATAAAGAACAACTTCGCGAATACGTTATTTTGGGGGGATTGAGCTTAGATGCTCTTATAGCCCCGGTTATAGGTGTTTTGCCAGCAGCAATTTCAGCTTATGCTTCCAAGCGTTCCTTGATCTGCCCTGCTCAAAACCTTAATGAAGCTATTTGGGCAGGGCAGAGTTTAGAGATTTTAGCTGCTCCAGATTTAATTTCTCTTATAAACCATTTTAAGGGGGAGCAAACACTAGGAACACCAGAACTTCCAACCTTTTCTCCAGATGAATTTACCTCTCAAAATTATGGGGATATGAGTGATATTAAAGGGCAATATACCCTAAAAAGAGTTATGGAAATAGCAGCAATTGGCCGCCATAATGTGCTAATGGTGGGTCCTCCAGGCGCTGGAAAGTCGATGATATCGCAACGGCTAATGAGCATTTTGCCAAAATTAGAACCCCAGGAAGCCATTGAAGTAACCATGATTTACAGCATGGCTGGCATGTTACCTGAAAAAGGATTAATGATAGACAGGCCCTTCCGCGCGCCCCATCATTCTGCATCGCTTGTTTCCATTGTTGGTGGCGGAGTTCGAGCAAAACCCGGCGAAATTTCATTAGCGCATAATGGAGTGTTATTTTTAGATGAGCTTCCAGAATTTTCCAGGGCAACTCTTGAAGCCCTAAGGCAACCTTTAGAAACCGACAATATCACCATAACTCGAGCTAATCAGCATGTTACCTATCCGGCCAAAATTCAATTAATAGCTGCAATGAATCCATGTCGTTGCGGGTATTATGGCTCAACACAAAGAGAATGCCCTCGGGCACCAAAATGCGCTGTAGATTATCAATCCAAAATTTCTGGACCTTTGCTCGATAGATTCGATTTAATTGTATATGTTCCGCAATTACCAATTGATGACCTTATTTTACCAAATAATAAACAACAAGAAACTTCGGAAGTTGTACGACATAGGGTTTGTAATGCTACTGAATTTGGACGCAATAATGAAAAATCAAAAAAAATGATAAAAATTGAGAATCTTGACGAAAAATCGCAAATTTTTTTAAGAAATGTTGCAGAAAAAAAGCAATTATCTGCAAGAGGGTGCTGCAAGATTGTGCGCGTATCGCGAACTATTGCAGATTTAGCCAACAGTCCAAAAATTACACAAGACCACTTATACGAAGCTGTAAATTACAGATATTCATTGGATGGACGAATACACTAAATTATCTATTTTTTACAGGGGAGTCTGTGTCTTAGGAGCTGTCTTCATGGATTAGACCTATTTCGAAACCAATTTCTTCTACAAATTTGTTCGTCGCTTCGATGCTTGAATTCTCATAGGGTTTGGGGGAAATCACAGATTTCCCCAATGCCCCTCATGTTAAATTTAGTACACTCCGGTTCTGCGCTTCTGCGCTCCGTTTTTCCTTTAAACCCCTCACTTAAAATATCCATGAAGACAGCTTCTTAGTTTTGTACAGTTAGCAAAATATAGTTAACAAATAGTAAATAATTTTATTTTTAAAAGTTATTCACAATCTTTTAAAAAACGAAAACTTAAATCAAAGAAAAGCTCTTTATAATTAATAGTAAAAAGTAATGTTCAAAAAATGGCGGATTTTAGGGGAATGACGAGATAAGCGCACTTTTTAAAAAAAATATTTTTTCTTATTATTTTTTTTTAATATGCAATCAAAAAAAAAGTTATTCACAATTTTATTCACAGCTTTTATTCTCCTGTAAATTAATATTAGACTTCCTTCGAAACCAATTTCTTCTAGCAAAGTTGAAGGAGCATACTGGGGTTCCCAAAGAATGCGGATTTAAATTGCTGCCAATCCTTGAAACCCAAGAAGTTTAAATCCGCGATTTGTTGGGGTTTGGGTATACATGAGGGGAATTGTGGGAAATCTGTGATTCCTTCCAAATCCTATAAGGATTCAAGCATCGAAGCGACGAACAAATTTGCAGAAGAAATTGGTTTCGAAGGAAGTCTATTTGCTAAAGTAACCATTCTATTATAACTCCATAAATACTTCCTTATCTGTTTTTATACTACACTTTGTCGAATTTGGAGACTTTTTATTTGAGAATTAAAAAGCCCTACTATATCAAATGGCGGTAAAACGCAGTCTGAATTCTTTAGTGATTCTGCTAGATTAGAAGGCAATTAATCAGAGGGTTCTACGGCGAACGGGTATATAAAAAAATAGTTAGTTTGTTATGTATAAAACAACTTTATCAAAAAAATAAAAGGCTTGTTTTTCTACTATTAAAAAAAAATGATCCTTGTAAACAGGGATTTATAAGAGATATTTTTATGCAGGGGTGTAAGATTAACCCTGCAGTTATCAAGTAGAATATGCTGGTTAATGAGTGCCTGCGACCTGAGGG
>JAITOG010000049.1 GCA_031290075.1 Holosporales bacterium
CTGTCGCTTCCTTGGATGTCTGTAATTCAGAGTGGATTATTTGGACGCAATGGATATCCTAACTTAAAAGATAAATGAAGATAATATGAGGCTGAATAAAATTTGAAAAGCAAACAGAAAATCTGAATTCAGAAAGAAAGAGTGTGCCCCAGGAAAGCAGCCCATCGCTTCTTATACCAATCTGTAATTATTTTTCCTTTTCGTGGATCTGCTGTTAAAATAGGCATAAATCCTATAGTTTCTATAGCCCCTTCCCATAAAAACTTATTAATACCAAAATCGCCGCGAGTAATAAAATATTTTTGATTGGGTTTATTTTTATTTAAAACCAGTGAGGAATTTCCTAAAACAGAGCCATAATTTGACTTATTTTTATCTATGGAAGCTTTAGGAACATCCTCTATTTTTACAGAAGTACACCCCCCAAGACATAAAAAATATATCCAAAAATATTGATTTTTAAACATTTTACTAATTACTTTTTTATAACTTCTTGTTTCAATATACCAAAAAAAGTCCTTTTTAACGACATAGGTACACTATTTTTGGCGAAGTTAGAGGGGGAAGAAAAAAAATAAACAAGAAAATTTTGATTTCTTAGAAGCTATTTTTTACGTCAAAATCCGGTGCTATTTCACATACGCTAAAACGCTGCGCTTATATGCTCTCCGTTTTTCCTTAAAAAAAACCTCAGTAAAAATATCCTTGAAGACAGGTTCTTACTTATAAGGATTTTTTTGTTTACGAAAATGAAGTCTAATAGGAACTCCGTCTAATTTGAATGCCTGCCTTAGTTGATTAATCAAAAATTTTTGATAACTATTTATTATACTTTCGGCGCGAGTACAAAAAACAACAAAACTTGGCGGTCTAATATTTATTTGAGTAATATATTTTAGTTTCGCGCGAAATGTTGAACTTGCTGGTGGTGGATTTTTTCCTGTAAACTCTTTAAGCCAGCTATTTAATTTCGCCGTAGGAATTCGTTTATTCCAAGTTTTTTCGGTAAAAATCACACTCTCTAATAATTCCTTAACCCCATAGCCACTAGCCGCAGATATTGAAATAATTGGCACATTTGGAACTTGGCTTAAAACATTTTGAGCTGTCTGAACAACCTTTTTCTTCAATTCTGTACGTTTTTTTATAAGATCAAATTTATTAAGAGCAACAATTACGCAGCGCCCTTCTTCTATAGTTTTTGATGCAAGATTTAAATCTTGGTTTAAAAGGTCACCATAATCAGTTTTTTCAAGCTCCGTAGCATCCACAACTAACACACAAACGCTAGCAAAATCTATAGTTTCTAAAGCTTTGCTTACACTAATTTTTTCTAAATAATCGTCAATTTTTGCGCGCCGCCTAATTCCAGCAGTATCAGAAAGCTTAAATTGGCGGCCCGCATATTCCCAATCAAAATCAATAGTATCGCGCGTTATTCCTGAAATATTTGATACGATTTGAGCATTTCGGCCAAGCAAAGTATTTGTAAGCGTAGACTTCCCAACATTTGGCCGGCCAATAATCGCTAAATTGATAACAGGAAGATTGGTTGTATTTTCATTAGACTCAATTTCTTCTGCAAATTTGTTCGTTGCTTCGTATGCTCCTTCAACTTTGCTAGAAGAAAATGGTTTCAAAAGAAGTCTATTTTTAAAATCTGTTCCTTCTAAGCTAGAATTATCCATAATCGCGGCTAAATCCTCAGAAACCATCATATTTTCAAGTCGAATTCCAAAATGATCTTTTTTATAAAAACCAGGTTCATTTGATACAAAAAATCCCCTTTTAAAACCAAAATTGTTGTATGGGGAAATGGTAAAGGGACCTTCATGCACAGCCAAATAATTTCCCACTCCATGGCCAGTTCCATGACTGTAGTTTTTCTGATTTTTCCATAAAAATTGTTTAGCCAATATATCTAGTTGGTTCCCCGCTGTTCCCTGCGGAAAAGTTGCCATAGCAAGGGCGATATGCCCTTTTAAAACATTTGTATATGCTTCACGAATTTCCGCAGGAACTTCGCAATAGTTATTATTACTATTATCATTTTCTTTTGTTTTACTTGAGATCCAAATAGTTCGGGTCATATCTGTTGTTCCCCCTAAATAATGCCCCCCAACATCAAGTAATAATACATTATCAGTATTTACAGAGCTACTTTTCTCTTTAGTTGGGCAATAATGTACAATTGCCGCATTAGCCCCATAAGCAATTATCGAATGGAAACTCGGCCCTTTATAACAAGTGCTTTGCTCTCTAAATTCCTCAAGTTTTTCTAAAATATCATACTCCTTTACTTTAGTTATATTTGCCTGTTCTTTTATCCATACAAATAATCGAATAATAGCTACAGCTTCTATTTTATGAATTTTTTTAGCATTTTCAATTTCTATTTCATTTTTCTCTCCGCGTAGTTCCATACAATAATCTTTTGCAGAGATAAGCTTACAATTCCCCTTTTCTAACGTATCAAAAAACGATTGAGAGATTTGCTTTTCATTATAAAAAATTGTGATGTTTTCTTGTTTTTCTATTATATTTTTTAAAGTTTCTTCAAAAAAAATGGGATTTTTTTGAAAAAAAGTTACTTTTTTGAAATCTTCCAAATCGAAATTTATACTATTTTCAGGTATAAGTAAAAATGTTCTTTCTTGGCTTAAAAGGGCAGCTGATGGAAAAGTTGGAGAGCAATTTTTTGTTTTTCCCTGTACTCTTAAATTAAACAACCATGCAATAGATTCAGGGGAAGTAATTAAAAATGCCCATTGATTTTTAGGTAATAAATCTTCAGTAATTTTTTTAATAAAAGCATTTTTTTTATTGGCAAAAGTTTGGCCTGCATATTGGTATGGGTACTCCTCAATTTTCCAGATCCCTTGGGCTTTATCAGATTCAGCTATTAAACTTTCAGAATCTAATTTTTGATTTGTCGTTTCAGTGCTCAGATGCTCATGTATATTTAGTACGCTAGGCTCTTGCACTCTGTAGCCCCCTTCCAAAAATTTAAATTCTGTAGGTTCGCCAAAAGATCCTATAATTTCAGCATCTGGAAATGCTTCCTTCATTTGTTCAAAATATGAATGCGAAACCTCTTTAGCAGAGTATAGAATTTGCGAGGTTCCTCCAAAATTATCCAAAATCCACTGCCTGATCTTTTCATTTTTAAAAGTAAGCGAAGAACATTCAATAACATTAAAATTTGGGCATTCTTTTTGAGCTTGAATTGTATAACGTGAATCAACAAAAATTGCCTTTTTAGAATCTCCTATTACAAGCAATGCGCTTGAACCTGTAAATCCAGACTGAGCCAAAACACTTTCAGAATTACCATTCCCACAAAGTGCATTTTGCAATTCAAAATGGCAAATAATATGAATTTTTTCTTTTTTTTGAGACATTATTTTTTTGAAAAAATATTTTAAAATATAGAGAATTCTAGCAAATCTTAGCAAAAAGTATTTAAAAAATTTGCAAAGACAAAACGGATAGTTGCACTTTTTTTTAGGGAGTATTAGATATTATTTAACGACTCTTCATTTTTTTTTGTTAGAATTACCAATAAAACTACTTTCAATATTTATTTTAATTTTTTTAGGATTTTATGTTTAATCAAAGAAAATACGAAAATACCGATTTTAATGTTTGGCCTTGTTTTGTAGATGCACTTTCGTCTTTATTAATTCTTATTATTTTCATTGTTATGGGTTTTTTTATATCCCAAGTATATTTATCTAATGCTTTAAATGATAGCGATTCTTCTTTAAAACAACTTCAGCTCGCTTTTTATAACTTGCAAAGTAAAATACAAAATGCAGAAGCAGAAAATATAAATTTAAAAGATGCCAAAAAATCGTTAGAAAAGCAATTAGAAATACTTTTAACACAAATAAATGAATTGAAATATTTATTTAAAAAAACTCAGGAAAATGAATCAAAATTGAAAGTAGAAAATAAAAATTTTAGCGATAAAATAAGCGAGCTTGCAGCAAACATTGCTTCATTAAATCTCATGCTAGAAACAACTAAAAAACAGCACGTTGAAAAAGAAGTAAAAATGAAAGCAGATATGGAATTAACTATTGCTGAAAAAATTGATGAACTTAAAAAAATTTCAGAAGAACTTAAAACATTAAAAAAACAAATACCTGAATCTATTCTTCAGAATCCAGAGTTGCTCCGGTATCGCTCTGAATTTTTCGCTTTATTACAAAATGTTATAGGGGGACGATCCGATATAAGAACCGTTGACGATAGATTTGTTTTTCAATCTGAGGTTTTATTTGAACAAGGTTCTAATGAAATTGGGAAATCTGGACAAAAAGTATTAAATGCTCTTGTAAAAGTATTAAAAGAAATAGCTTTAAAAATTCCAAAGAATATTCATTGGGTATTAGTTATTGATGGCCATACAGATAAAGTTCCAATTCATAATGATCATTTTGATTCGAATTGGGAGCTTTCAGCATCAAGAGCTGTTAGTGTTGTAAAATATTTAATAATTCAAGGAGTTGCGCCAGAACACCTTGCCGCCGCAAGTTTTGCTGAATATTTTCCACTTACAGAAGATGTATCAAAAATGGCTAAAAACCGCCGTATAGAAATCAGATTAGATCAGAGATAATTAATATGAAATTTTTAGATGAAGCCAAGATTTTCATAAAATCTGGAAATGGAGGAGCTGGATGCTTAAGTTTTCGCCGGGAAAAATTCGTGGAATTTGGGGGGCCTAACGGCGGAAATGGAGGGCGCGGCGGTGATATTTTTGCAGAAGCTGTTTGTAACCTTAACACACTGATTGACTATCGCTACCAGCAACACTTTAAAGCGCAAAACGGACATCATGGTATGGGAAGTAGTAAAACAGGAGCACATGGAGAATCTATAATTTTAAAGGTTCCAATTGGAACCCAAATTTTTGAAAATGATAAGGAAACTTTGATTTGCGATTTAACTCAACCTGGTCAGATTTTCCACATACTAAAAAGCGGAGATGGAGGATTTGGAAATGAGCATTTTAAAACCTCAACAAACCAGGCGCCAAGGCGAACAGATCCAGGATGGCCGGGTGAAGAAAAATGGATATGGTTACAACTAAAGCTTATTGCAGATGTTGGGCTTGTTGGTTTGCCAAATGCAGGGAAATCAACATTTCTGCAGGCTGTTAGCAGAACAAATCCAAAAATAGCGGATTACCCATTTACAACGCTTATTCCGCAATTAGGGGTTGTGCGCTGTTTTGATGGCGAATTTGTATTGGCAGATCTTCCGGGGCTTATAAGTGATGCAAGTTTAGGAAAAGGCCTTGGACACAAATTCTTAAGGCATACAGAACGCTGTTCTGTTCTTTTACATGTTATAGATATTAGCCAGGATGATCCTTTGCAAGCTTACAGAATAATTAGAAAGGAACTTGAAATTTATAATCCAATTTTAAGCCAAAAACCGGAGGTTATTGTTTTAAACAAAAAAGAACTTATTAATGCAGAAAAATTGAAAAAAATTACCAATATTTTCAAAAAAAATATAAAAAATAAAGTTTTTTCAAAACCAATTTCTTCTAGCAAAGTTGAAGGGGTATACGAAGCGCAGAATCATAAACCCTGTTCATTAATTGATTTTTACAATTTTGGGCCTCTGCGCTGCAGAGCCTTCAAAGGCCGAAAAGTTAAATGTGAACACAGTTATAGTGTATTAGATATACACGAGGGAGGGCATTGGGGGGAATCACAGATTTCCCCCAAACCCTATGAGGATTCGAGCATCAAAGCGACGAACAAATTCGCAGAAGAAATAACTGAGTTACAAAATAGGTCTAATAAAATTTTTGTAATTTCCGCAGCAATGAGGGAAGGAACACAAGAAGCAGTAGAAAATTTGTATAAAATTATAACAGAGCTAAAAAAATCCCCTCAAATAAGCTAAATTTCAAAAATCAATAAACTCTCTGTTCACCACTAAGAATATTTAAACATTTGTAAATAAAAAATCATGTATTAATGTTTTGCCTTTAAAAAATTTTTAATAACTAAAAGTCGAATAATTTAAAAGTGTCTTATTGGCGATATAAAACTATACACGTTTTTTTAAGTTTCCAAAAAAATATTTTTGTTCTATATTGTACATTCACGTTTATGTTTTTTATTTTTTTGGAGAGTATTATGAAAAAAAAAATTGAATTTAGTAGTGATTATAATGAAGGGGCTCATCCCAGATTACTGGATAAATTGATTGAAACTAACATGGTTCAAACACATGGTTATGGGTCAGATCCTTACTGCGAAGAGGCTTACGAAGTTATAAAAAAATTATGTGGAAATAAAGATTTAGATATACATATGATTGTTGGTGGAACGCTAACAAACTTAATTGTTATAAAAGCTGCGCTCAGGCCACATCAATGTGTTCTTTCTCCATCAAATGGACATATACACGTTCAAGAAACTGGCTCTATTGAAGCTACTGGGCATAAAATTTCTATATTATCAGGGAAAGATGGAAAAATAACAGCCTCGCAAATTGATGAAGCATGCAATGAATATTGGAATAATGAAGGAATTGTTCACCTTACACAACCAAAACTTGTATACATAACCCATCCAACTGAGTTTGGTACCTTGTATAAAAAAGCCGAATTACAAGCAATTAGCGATGTTTGTAAAAAAAGGAATTTATACCTTTATATGGATGGAGCCCGCTTAGGATACGGTTTAGCCGCTAAAGAAAACGATACAGATTTAAAGTTTATAACTGAATGCTGCGATGTTTTCTATATTGGAGGAAATAAGCAAGGAGCCCTTTTTGGTGAAGCGGTAGTTATAAGAAATAAAACTATTGCCGAAGATTTCCGCCCTATTATGAAACAATGCGGAGGATTGCTTGCTAAAGGCCGGTTACTAGGTATACAGTTTACTGAATTACTAAAAGATGGCTTATATTTGGAGCTTTCTGTACACGCAAATAAAATGGCAGAAATAATTAGAAGTAGTTTAAAGCGAATTGGAATAAAATTTTTTGTTGAAAATACCACAAACCTTCTTTTTCCAATATTACCAGATAGTATTTTGGAAGAATTATCTAAGGATTATTCGTTAACTTATTACAAAAGATGGGATGAAAAATCTAGTGTTATAAGAATTGCCACAAGTTGGGCAACAACCGAAGAAAACGCAAATAAATTAGCTGCAGATTTAGAAAAATTTTGCTGAAAAACTTACTGTTTAAGCAGGTATATACTGGGGCCCCAAAAGAATGCGGATTTTAATTACTGCCAATCCTTGAAACCCAAGAAGTTTGAATCCGCAATTTTTTGGGGTTTTGGTATATCAGTGAAACACAAGAGACAGAGTTTAGCGAATCTGGAAGATTGAACTGGGTAAAATCCAATGTTCTAGTACGAATGGGTATAGCTGAAAATACACA
Organism: Holosporales bacterium; assembly: GCA_031290075.1. GTDB lineage: Bacteria > Pseudomonadota > Alphaproteobacteria > BNTO01 > BNTO01 > JAITOG01. Next base: position 7,423 of record JAITOG010000049.1, read on the forward strand.
ACCGCAATTTTCCAAAAGCGGACATTTTTTAATTGCATTGACATTTAAAAAAAAATTGACATCTTGCATACATACATATACAATGACTTATATTTTTGTTTAAGGAGTTTTTTATTATGATTTTTGTTAAAAAAATAATTGGAAGTGCATTGTTAGGAGTTTGCTTTGCTGGGGGAGTACAAGCGGCGGGGATTTACTCTATTGCTGATGGTGAAGGGAATAATACTGTTATAACTGATATTGTTAATAAGCGGGATGCTTTAAGTGCTTTGGCGACTAATGCTGCTGCTATAAATGCTTTGGCGGATAATGCTGGTATAGCTGCTTTAGCGAGTGATCGTAGTTTTAATGCTGATATTGCTAAAGGTTTAATTGATTTGGCGAAACATAAAAACAGAGGGCCTTTTAGAAAGTTTTTAAGAGTTGTTACAGAAGTTGGAGGAGCATTTGTTGCTGTGGGAGTAGCAGTACTTGTAGGATTCTCTTGTGTTGACCCATTAAAAGGCGTATTTTTTAGGAAAAATACTGTGTCCCCCGAATTTGAATTGAGGGCAAGCAGCTCTACCAAAGAATAAGTTTGAATTCGCAATTTTTTGGGGTTTGGGTATAATACTTTATTGGTTTTGCTTTTCTTTTTTTGATAAATGTACCTGGGATTTATAATTTTGGGTACATTTTTTTAATCTAAGAATCTATCTTTAAAGATATTTTAACTGAGAGTTTTAAGAAAAAACGAGTGCATAAGCGCAGCTACTTTTAGCGTACACGTGAGCATTGTATTACCGATTTGACGTAAAAAAAAACGCTCGGTTAAAATATCCTTAACAGGTTCTAATAACGCGAACTATGGATTAGAAAAAGATTTTCAAACCCCTCAAAATAGGCTAGATTCCTGATAAACAATTACTCCTAAAAGGAACCTAGCCATGAATCATGATATCACTAACTGTGTTCACATTTAACTTTTCGGCCTTTGAAGGCTCTGCAGCGCAGAGGCCCAAAATTGTAAAAATCAATTAATGAACAGGGTTACTGAATTGTTTTGTTTTGTTGATGATTTTTGCAAAGAAGCAAATAAAGAAATCAAAAAATACCACATAACCAAACACGAAAAATTTCGCAAACCTACCAGAAAACCTGAGATTTCAGA
>JAITOG010000055.1 GCA_031290075.1 Holosporales bacterium
ATATGAAGTGGGGTATGTCCAGCGTTATCTGGAACCTCTATATTTGCTTCAGCTCCGAGTAATGCGCTAACAACATCAACATGTCCATTCATAGCAGCCCAATGAAGTGGGGTAAATCCATTTTCATCTCGAGCATTTCTATTTGCTCCACGTGTAAGTAATCTAACAATCTCAACATGTCCACATCTAGCAGCCAAATGAAGTGGGGTAAATCCATTTTCAGTTCGAGCATTTCTATTTGCTTTATCTCTATGTAATCTTCTAACTTCATTAGAGTCTCCTCTTTCAATAGCTGCACGAAGACGTGGATTAATAGCAACAGTTCTTTGGCCAAGAGCAGGAAGAGCATCAAAAACTCCTCTTCTTTCTATCATATCTGATCCTCCAAAGGATGTTCCGCCTATTCCCTCTGTTCCACGCATTGCCCCTGCGCCACGTGATGCTCCGTAAGAAAAATTGCTTATCCCTACCCCCAATAATGAAACAAGCACCGTAGTTTTATAAAATCTTTTCATTTTCTATATTTCCTTTAAAATAATTAACCAAACAACAATGAGCTAATGTAATAATGTTTCTTTTAAATTTCAAGTTTTATTTTAATTTTTTTTCAAAGTATTTGAGGTTAGGTGTGTTGTTGGGGTTTTTAGGAAGTTTTTTTAAAAAAATGATTTTAGGGGAAAGTTTTTATTTTGTTAAGCTTTAGTTGTGAGTGTGCAACTTCATTTAGTAATGTAAAGAAAAAGAAACAATAGGCATTGTTTCTTTGCTTCTAAAACTTTTGAATATCTAAAACAATCTCATACCATTTGTTTCTTTACATTACTAAATGAAGTTGCACACTGCGTTAATAATTTAAAGGCTAAAAACAGAATTAATCCCTAACTTCTCCAAAAGTTAGTGCTTAAAGACAGGTTCTAAGTGCCATAATACTTTTTGCATACACCAATCAGCAATGGAAATAATTTTAACCTTATCGCATGAAGCTATCTTGTCCTTTGAATCAATAGTATCGCTGATTATTAATTCCCTCATAACTGAATCCTTAATCCTTCCAATTGCCTTTTTTGAAAAAACAGGATGAGTTGTATATGCAACTACTTTTTGGGCTCCTTGTTCACGAAGTTTTTCAGCCACATTACATAAAGTTCCTGCAGAATCCACCATATCATCTACAATTATGCATATCTTATCTTTTACATTATTACCAGTTATAGCAAGAATTTCATTTTTCCCAGCTTCAGGTCTATATTTCATTGCAATACAAAAATCAGCATTATCCATTATTTTTGAAATTTTTATAATTGACTTTGCCGCCCCAACATCTGGAGCTACCAACACTATATCGCTTACTTTATATTTTTGTTTTATGTCTTCTATAAAAAATTCATCTGTATTAATATTTATGCAAGGAATATTAAAGAACCCTTGTATTTGCGAAGAATGTAGTTTTACAAGAAAAATTTTATTTATATATGGCTGCGATAAAAGGTCAGCAACAATTTTTCCAGAAAATGCATCTGAAACTTTTTCTACCCTGTCTTGTCTTGAATACCCTAAATATGTAATCAAAATATATATTTCTTTTGCTCCTAGGGAATGTACAATATTCATTGTAAATATCAATTCCATTAAAGCATCGTTAGTATCTCCTGAAATTGATTGTATAATTAAAACTTTTTTTCCAGTAATAACAGTTTCATCTTTTATTTTAACAAGAAGTTCCCCATCCTCAAAATTTGAAACATCTGTATAATAAATATTGGCTTTATTCAAATTTGTTATATTAGATACAAATGTTTTAGCCCCTCGACAAACAACTATTTGTAAATCTGTGGATTCTTGCTTAGATTTTTTGTTATCTTTTGATGTTTTTATTATAGTTTCCGAATTTGTACATTTATTAATTTCATCTGCTAAAGATTGGCTAATAAAGCCATTGTTGCTTAAAGCAACCATAAAGCATATAAATAATAAAACTTTTTTTTGAAACTCTGCCATTTCAATTACCTTTAAATTCATAGGATTATATATGTATATATATGAAAAAATTATGATTTTTTCCACTATTTTTTTAAAGAAAAATAGAATTAATTTGCTGGATGAATTTTTTAAAAATGTTCTCTATTTCCTGATGTTCTGCATCACTGAATTTTGACAAAACATAATTAACAACAGCGTTTTGAGGGCTATCTTTAGGAGGGCGATCAATTCCAATACGGATACGCCTATACTCGTTTGTTCCTATAGCATTGTGAATATCGCGAACACCGTTGTGCCCGCCATGGCCGCCGCTATGTTTGATTTTATATACTCCAAGAGGAAGTTCTAATTCATCATGAAAAACAATTAAATCTTTTGGAAATAATTTAAAAAAATTCAAACAAGCAGCAACAGACCTTCCTGAAAGGTTCATAGTTGTTTGAGGTTTTAAAAAGATAATTTTGCCTAATTGCTCATGGTTAGCTGCAGATACCATGCCATTAAATTTTTCTTGCCATGAATTAACGCCTAAATAACTTGCTAATAGATCAATAAAGATAAAACCTGCGTTATGGCGAGTTTTTGAAAATTGTTCGCCTGGATTTCCTAATCCCACACACAAAACTGGCATTTTCCTCTCATAAACAAAAAAAATTACCCCCCATATGCCAAATGGCATTCAGTTCGCCCAAGCAAAACTTTTACAGAACTTTGTTGCGGTAAAACTAACCGGTGCATGCCTGCTATACTATCATCATATTTAGCAAATATAAAAATCCCTTTAGCTCGAAAATCCTTAAACCTAACTTCTATATCATTTAATGCGGCCCCAGGAACAATTTCCCATTTAAAAACTTCTAAATCATTAGGATAAGTAGCCTCTAACTGTTTTATAGTAGCAAAATATGCTTGAGAATCCATTTTTAAAAGTTCATCATATAATTCCTTAATTTTCGGTACAGCCATATGAACAATTACAAGCTTATTTTCATTCACGTCTTTATCAGCCAAAAATGAAATATTTCTTAATTTTGTTGGTGGTACAATATCTTCCATACATGATGTAAGCAATAGAAGTAATCCTACAGGTAAAAAAAGTTTAAACATAAAAAACTCAAATTTTTAAATATTCTCCTTTATTAAAAAGGGTAGTATATTTTTCGTAAAATTTAAAATAATTTTCTTCGTCAATACTTATCTCCTTCTACCTAATGATTGAGATTTTTAAAGAAAGTTAAGCTTGTATTTCCTTATATGCCTTCCCGCCAAAATCCTCAATCTTTAGTGGAGAGGGGATATTCTCACTTTCATCAAATTCAATTTTCACTTACAAAGCTTATTTCATCAAAATAATTTTATTAAAAAAACACGTAATAGTTACTTTTTATATGTGGAAAAATTAAGAAAATATCTGTATTCTAGAGGATAGTGTTAATAGCTTATGTTTCAAATAAGCTTATCTGGTTGTTTTTATACTCATATTTAGAGAAATAAATGGTGTTTTATGAGCAAAAGCCAAAATTTTATAGATATTAGTACACATATAGGATGTAAAATTAAAGAAACAAGGAAAAAAGCAGGCATAACCCTTGAACAAGTTAGCCGAATACTTGGGATAACATATCAACAATTACAAAAGTACGAAAGCGGAAATACATGCGTTCCAGTTGAGAAGCTTTATGATATTTCTGTTATTTTTAATATTCCCATTCAATATTTTTTTGAAGGAATAAAAGCTGCTGATATTTATTCACAAACACTATACAACGAAGAATTAATAGAAAGAAAAACAGATTCGCATTTAAATATTTTTATAATTGATAGTAATCCCGAAGATGAATTTATCACTCGCAAAGTGATTCATGAAATAGACAAAGAAATTGAAATTTTTTGTATACAAAATGAAAGCAACGTTATAAACAATTTAAAAAGAAAAGAACTTTCGCTTATTATTCCCGTTCCAGATTTAATATTTATGGATATTAATATATCGAAACAATCCTACCATCTTTTGATTTCCGAAATAAAAAAAGAAAAATATATACAGGAAATTCCCCTGATTATATTAACACATAGTGTACGTGTAGAGGATTTGTTGAAAGTATACAAAAATGGAGCTGCAAGTTTTATTTATAAATCTTTGGATTTTGAAATATTTAAAAAAGACATGAAAATTTGTTTGGAATATTGGAGCAAAGTTGTTACTTTACCAAGTGTTGTAAAAAGAGACTCGTACAATAACATAGAATCACAATAATTGTTGCATCCGATAAAGTATAAAAAATTTTATATGAAGACAGCTTCTGAGATATCCACATGATTTTCCTGCGTATGAATTAAGGCCTCTTGCAAAATCTATAGCCAAATTCGAAGTTTTTGAATAGACTTCTTTTCTAACTCAATTTCTTCTGCAAATTTGTTCGTTGCTTCGATGCTCGAATCCTCATGTATATCTAATACACTCCGGTTCTGCGCTTCGTATGCTCCTTCAACTTTGCTAGAAGAAATTGGTTACGAAAAAAGTCTAATCTTTGGAGAAAGGAAATGATGGATTTTGCAAGAGAAAACTAATCTTTTCCTATATCAGCCCTTGGCTCATCATTGCATCAGCAACTTTTTCAAGACCAGCGATATTAGCTCCAGCTACTAAATTATATCCAAATCCGTATTTTTCCGCTTCAGCAACAGATACCTTATATATATTTTTCATAATATTATTAAGCTTCGTATCAACTTCTTCTTCAGACCAGTTATATCTCATAGAATTTTGGCTCATTTCCAAAGCAGATGTTGCCACTCCTCCAGCATTAACAGCCTTTGATGGTGCAACAACAATGTCTTTTTTTGCCATCAAGAAATCAAAAGCTTCTTTCTGGGTTGGCATGTTTGAAACCTCTATGTAATATTTTGTTCCATTTGCAACGATCTTTTTAGCATCTTCAAGGGATACTTCATTTTGCGTAGCGCAAGGCATTACAACATCAGCGGGAACTCCCCAGGATTTCTGTCCTTTGAAAAACTCGACACCAAATTTTTCAGCATAATCTTGGCAACGATTTCTTCCAGAAGCACGCATTTCAAGCAAATAATTAATCTTTTCTTCTGTAGTTATACCGTTTTTATCGTAAACAAAACCATCTGGCCCAGAGATTGTAACAACTTTTCCTCCAAGTTCTGCAATTTTTTTGATGGCTCCCCAAGCAACGTTCCCAAACCCCGATAATGTAAATGTTTTATCTTTTATATCTTCGCCAAAGTGTTTGAATGCTTCAAGAACATAGTAAATTGCTCCATATCCGGTGGCCTCTGGGCGAATCAAACTTCCTCCATAAGAAAGTCCTTTTCCTGTCAAAACACCATTTTCAAAAGCGCCTTTAATTCTTTTGTATTGCCCAAAAAGAAAACCAATTTCCCTTCCTCCAACACCAATATCTCCAGCAGGAACATCGATATCTGGCCCTATATGACGATATAGCTCTGTCATAAATGCTTGGCAAAAACGCATAATTTCTCCATCGCTTTTACCATTTGGATCAAAATTGGCGCCGCCTTTTCCTCCGCCAATTGGCATTGAAGTTAAGCTGTTTTTAAAAATTTGCTCAAATCCTAAGAATTTCATAATTGATAAATTTACTGAAGGGGCAAATCTTAAACCTCCTTTATATGGGCCGATGGCACTGTTAAATTGAACTCTATATCCCTTATTAACTTGAACCTTTCCGTGGTCATTTGTCCAAACTACTCTAAAACTAATAGCACGTTCAGGTTCTACCAATCTTTCCAGTAAAGCCATATCTTTATATTGCGGGTTTTGATCAATAACTGAGCTAATTGATGAAAAAAACTCTTCAACTGCTTGTATAAATTCTAGTTCATTAGCATTATTTTCAATTACTTTTGAAAGCACATTTTGTAAGTACTGATTCATTAAAATCTCTCTTAATTTTTAGGAAATAACTGCATTAATGTTTACTAAAAAAAAATATAAAGTCAAATTATATTACATATTTTTCTTAACCATCCACAGGGGCGTAAGGGCGTAAGGGCCCTAACCAACCGGCGCTTTTAAAATAGAATTTTTCATATCTAATAAACTACAACTCCTCTTTATACCAAAATTCACATTTAATCAGACAGATCATGTTTGTGAAACTGTTACAAATTATGAGGTTGTGGAAAATATCTGATTAATTTTGGAAGCTATCTTCTGCAGAAGAGATCCTCTATCGCGTGGTGCCATCCAAAATCAATATTTTTTGCTCCAGCAGCAAGTAATAATTCAACAATTTTTATATGCTTAAAAGCTGAAATATAAAGTGATGCTGCTAGATAATAACCTGTACTCATTTTTATTTTTATTTCATCCATTTTTGCAAACTTTATCAAAACTGCTACATAAAGTGGTGTCCTTCCATATTCATCTCTTGCCTCTTTATCTACTCCAGCTTTAATTAATGCTTCAACATCATTAACGCGTCCTTCTCGAATAGCTGCATGAAGTAGAGCAGGCAATGGCGGTGAAACGCCGTCTGAATTCTCTAGTGATTCTGCTGGATTAGAAGGCGATGAATCCGAGGATTTTACTGCGAATTGGTATATAATAACTGCTATTCCCACTGCCACTACTGCTCCTCCTATACACCTTCCTAAGTGTTCTTTAAAATATTTTTTGCTCTTTTTCAAAAAATTCTCCAATACTCTTAAATTCACAGTAGAATCCTCGGATTTATTGCCCTCTAATCCAGCAGAATCATTAGAGAATTCAGACTGCGTTTCACTGCCATTGGGTATAGGTGTAGTAGTTGCTTGGCCTTCCCGTGTTTCATGTATTGCCCCTGCGCCATGAAATGTTCCGCAAGAAAGATTACTTATCCCCAATAATGAAACAAGTAGCGCCGTAGTTTTATAAAATCCTTTCATTTCCTATACTTCCTTTAAAATAATCTAACAATAATAATAACAATAATAATAATAATGTTTCTTCTACATTTCAAGTTTTATTTTATTTTTTTCAACGTATTGTATCTATACCCACAGGGCAATTGCTTAGCAATATTTAAAATAAAAACGCATAATAATTAAGAAAGGAAATAAAGTCAGATTTGTTATTAAAAAGTTCATCTGGAATATTTGTAACACATTTTAATTTTAGA
>JAITOG010000081.1 GCA_031290075.1 Holosporales bacterium
ATAATAAAAGTAAACAATATTTTATTTAGATTGTTTTTCTTACTCATCAGGCTTTTCAGACTCGCCCCGTTTTTTAAATGGTCTCTGGATTCCATTGTGTTGCAACTATTTGCATTCACCGCCAATTTGTTAAATTCTTTGAACATAAATTTTAATTTATTTAATTTTATTACTAAATTCATTCAAAACCAGATATAAAAAAAGAGCGGACAAAACTCTAAATTACCCGTTCACTGAGGTTCTCAACTACCCGAACAACTAAATAAAATAAAAGTAAAGCCCACGCCGGAACCGACGTGAACGAATGCTTTAATTTTAGTTGTTCAAGAAATTGTTGAGATTTCAGAGAACCAAAATATCTGCTAAACGCTTTATCAATAAATATCTTAAAATGTGCGCATTATTTGCTTTTTACATCATAAGCATCTAATATTACACATTTACTCACAAAAGTAAAAAAAGTTTTTTAATGCGCAAAAAACATAGTTGATATTTTAACGAAATTTAGTATTTGTGTTTTTTCGGGGGGTGAAATTAGTATGTGCTTTTTTGTGTTGTAGTTTTTGGTAAAAAAAAACCTGCCGAAAAAGGCAGGGTATGTATTTGTAAAAATAGTTTTTTGTTAAAAATTAACTATGCTTAGTTGCTGCGAAATAGACTGAATGCCTTCCGATATTTTTATTTTTTGTGCAACTGACGCTTTTGAAATTCCTGATTTATATCTTCTCATAAGCGAAGGATTTATTCCTATTCGCTTAGCCAACGAACTTACATCAAAAAAGTCAAATGTCTTAAAAAATCCCGATAAATCATATAAATATTCTATTTCATAAACACCTTTCAAAGGAGCATAATCGCCCATAATTCCTGTTTCTTCAATATATTCCAAAGCCATATCAATAGCTTCGTTTAAACTTTCTTTTGCTTCCGCTTCTGTTTCTCCTGTTCCAAACAAACCGGATATTTCAAGAATATAAATTGAGTAAAGTCCATCTTTTCCTTTCTCAATTACTGCTTTTAATTTTTTTTCTTTTTTTGTCATATTCTTTTTTTTGTTGTTATCGTTTCAAAATAAGAGAAAATTTATTTAATCCCCGCTCTTTTTTTCATACTTTCCAAAGTGCCTGTTGGTACTTCTGCGCTTTTGTGTTTCTCTACCGGAATAAATCCCTGCTTTGTTGGGTGCACATATTTTTTATGTTTTTTTGTGGTTTTTAAATACCACCCATCTGCTTCAATCAGACGATAAAATTCTGAAAACTTCATATAAAAGAACGTTTATTTTGACAATGCAAAAGTAACATATTTGTTACTTTTATAAAAATATTTTTAGTTAAATAAGGTTAAAATGAAATTATAAAAAACCGACTAAAAAGGCGGAGCTGGCTAAAATAATTTTAAAAGCAGAAATCTGCCGCACAAAATATCAAACTCTATATTCGTTTACTGAAAATTTTATACAACTCCGAGAATTATATTAGCATCAATATTTAAATTTCGATGCATTTTTCGTGCTATTTGCAATGTTGGTTCGGCTTTTCCCGTAAGATATTCGCTTACTCGCGGAGCACTTATGCCAAGTAATTCGGCAAGCGTTTTTTGATTTAATCCCATTTCGTACATGCGCAATTTTAAAACATCCGCAAGCATAGGTTCTTCTACCGGATAGTGTTCAATTTCATACTCTTCCACTAAATCGGCAAGTAAATCCAATTCTACAAAGTTTGCATCTGTATCGGGAGTATCCTCGTTTACTGTTTCCATAAGTGTTTCTACTTTTTTAAGCAGAATTTGATATTGTTTTTCATCTTTTATACGTGCCATCGTTATTTAATTTAAATGGTTGAACAATCTATTTTATCGTATTCTTTGTGTGTGCCTATAAAACGTATATATATTATTTTTTGAACAAAAAGAATTTTAACCGCTAATCGATAATCATTACCTTTTATATTGAACACATAACGCTGGTTTCCAACAAAATCAACATTATTAAAAGTAGATTTTATATCATGTAAATTTTTCCATTGTGCGGCTTTTGCTGTTTTGTACCAACTTTCGAGTGCCGTTTTAGCTAATGGTTGCTGCTTGATATATTCTACAATAGTTCTATGTGCAATAATTCTCATCTATCATGTTTATTTTATGCAAAAGTAATAAATTATTTTGATTTTCAAAATTTAAATATATTTTTTGTATTATTTTATGATTGCAAAAAACCTTGCCCGAAAAGCAATGTTAATCAACAAAAAATAAAATAATCACTTGCATAACTTTTTTGCTCTTGATTCTTGCCTCTTGATTCTTGCCTCTTGCTTCTTGCCTCTTGCTTCTTCTTCACAAAAATATTACTACATTTGCATACAATTAATTATTAACAAAACAAATGAAAAACGAATATTATGTACTTGGTTTAATGTCGGGAACATCGCTCGACGGTTTGGATTTGGCTTTATGTCATTTTACAAAAACCGAAAGATGGAATTATAAAGTTATTGCAGCCGCAACGGTTGA
>JAITOG010000071.1 GCA_031290075.1 Holosporales bacterium
GCTAACTATGTTTACTGTAAACTAACTATTTTTTTATGATATTTTAAAATATTTTTAATAAAATTAAGTTAATAAAATATATTTTATCAAAAAAATAAAAGGCTTGTTTTCTACTATTATAAAAAATTGATCCTTGTAAACAGGGATTTATATGTGATATTTTTATGCAGGGGTGTAAGGGGCAACCTGACCACCCAACGCTTTTCAAAAAGCTTTGGGTGATTTAAGAAGCTGTCTTCATGGATATTTTAAGTGAGAGTTTTAAAGGAAAAACGGAGCATAGAACCGGAGTGTACTAAATGTACATGGGGCATTGGGGGAAATCACAGATTTCCCACAAACCCCATGAGGATTAGAGCACCGGATTTGACGGGTCCCAAAAGAATTCGGATTTTAATTGCTGCCAATCCTTGAAACCCAAGAAGTTTGAATCCGCAATTTTTTTGAGCATTATTTCCGAAGATATAAAACATCCCGTTTACATTGAGCCAATTGGGGTTTTGGTATAAAACACCAGTTAAAATATCTATGAAGACAGCTTCTAAAAAAGTACACTTTTATTTTTAATTTTATTTAACCACTGCTGTCTTAAATGTATACATTTAGATTTATGTAATACTTCAGATACTGTTACGCGGATAACTGTGTCTTTTACTTTTTCATGAGAAGCTATTGAATACATAATTAAAGAATTTCTAAATAAAATAAGCTCACATTTTAAAGAGTTTGATGATATTTTGTATATTCCCAATAATTCATTTTTTCCTGAAAGCTTTAGTTCAATTAAAATATGACTGGGGACACAATTTTCAACTGCAATTGATGTATTTTGTAAATCTTTTTGTACCTTTGCAGGACAGTATAAAAAAGCTGTTTGTGCATATTCTTTTATTTTTTCTAAACTTGGTAAGTCGAATACATTACAACAATTAAAATTTGCTTTTTTACTTTCTTTCATTTAATTGCTATCTACTTATAACAAACTGTTTACATATATATTATATAAATGGAATTGTTAAAAAAACGTGAGAATTCTGTTTATATTAAATGAATATTAAGTGTATTAAAATTAAATTTACATATAGTTTGACGTTAGTTGCAGGTTGAAAGGCGATTGCTTTCTATTTTCTTTTAAAACTTCACCCTATGATCAGGACTATTGCGTAGCAAAATTATGAAAGTCAAAATTCTTGCTTTTACTGAAATATCTTAATATTGGAGAGGGAATCACGCTGATGAACCATCAGGGTCTTTTAGTTCTCAAGTATAGAGCGTATAGATCTCCTAGGAAACCGAGAACATTCAAATAAAAAATCAGATGGTGAAATATTCAATTTCGCAGTTAAAGCAATAAGTATGTTTTCAAGTAATACCATAACTTCTGCAGAACTTCCCTTTCTTATTGTTGATCTATCTTCATCAAAAACCATATACCCAAACCCCAAAAAATTGCGGATTCAAACTTCCTGGGTTTCAAGGGATTGGCAGCAATTAAAATCCGCATTCTTTGGGGGCCCAGTATATTCCTTTTTCTTTTGCAATTGTACAACTCCGATTCTCCGGTTCTGCGCTCCGTTTTTCCTTAAAAATCCTCAGTTAAAATATTCTTTTTTTTAAATAATAGAAAACAAGCTTTTTATTTTTTAAATTACAAATTATTTTATCAATACTTCAGCCTTTTTATTCCATGTTAAACTTAGTAAAATAGCGCTAATGAAAGAAGCAATTATAATTGCAAGAAATACGCTATTCCATCCATAATGGTCAACCAACGCCCCTGTTCCCACTCCAGCAACGGCTGTTCCTATGTATCCAAGGGTTCCTGTAAATCCATTAGCTGTTCCTGCTGCTTTTTTAGAAACAAAATCAGTTGCAGCAATGCCTATTAAAACTTGGGGCCCACTTAATATAAAACCGCTTCCCATCATACAGAAAGCACAAACCCAATAAGAGTTAGGAGCTAATAACAACAACGCTACTAACCCTGTAAATATTGTCATACAAACGGTAGAAACAGGTCCTCTTCTTCCTTTAAACACTTTATCAGAAATGTATCCTGCAGATATTGCACCAAGCATTCCTGCAATATCGAATGCAGCCATACAAAAGCTTGCAGTTATTAACGAAACACTTTTTGATTCAATTAAAAATGTAGCTCCCCAAGTTAAAAATGTCATTTTTCCAAAATATAAGAAAAAGTTTGCAATACATATAATCCAAACTGATTTATTGCTAAAAACCATCTTTAAAATTTCGCTATAAGATAGTTTTTTTTCCTTATTTTCAAATTTTTTCTCTTTAGTTACAACAATCTCTGCCATTTCTTCAATCGATGGTAATCCCATTGATTCTGGGGTATCTCTTAATCTATTAAATAAAAACACAGATAAAACAATGGCTACTGCTGCAGGGAAAAAAAACATATATCTCCAGCCGAAATAAATCAAAATAGGAGAAGAAATAAGAGCTATTATAGATCTTCCTATTTCATGAGACCAACTCCAAAAGGACCACCTAGTTCCTATTTCAGTTGGGCTAAACCAATGTCTTAAAAGTTTCGCGCACGGAGGCATTCCCATTGCTTGAAAGCAATAATTTAAAGTCCAAAATATAGTAAATATTGGAATTAAAGAACTAAATCCCATACATATATTCATTAAGGCGGAACAAAGCAATCCTATACTCATTACATATCTTGCGCTTTTTTTATCGCTAATAAGTCCGAAAAAACATTTAAGAATTCCATATAAAATTGCTCCAACTGTCACAATAGAGCCAAGTTCTGTTTTGGTATAATGAAGATCTTTAATCATTGATGGAATTGCTAAAGAAAAATTTTGTTTAAGTAAATAAAATGAGGAATACCCTATCATTATGGAATACATTATTCTAACTCTCCAGTATCCAAAAAGTTTTTTGCAAATGTAAGATTTTGATTTATTTTTTGTTATCGACATATTAACCTCATTAATTGTTTAATTTTATTTTAAATCTGAATTATAAATAAATTTTATTAAAGGTAAGAAAATATACTTTCATTATACTTGAAAAATAGGGCAACAATCCGATTCTTAAGATAACCTTAAAAACCAAATGTTTGAAAAATGAAAAAAATTCAGAATAGCAAAACATTCCCTGAATTCACCATCATCCAAAAAATGAATATAATGTATTTTCTAAACTTTTGTCAAGTTTTCTAATTTTTTAAATCCGAGATGTATTCGCTAAACTGTTTAAGTTCAGATAGATGTGAGGCAAGGACAAGTTTTTTTTGAAGGACAAGAAACGTTGAATGTTGTGAGTGAATTCTTGAATAATTCCACCCGCAAGAGCTTACATCTCTACATAAAAATATCTCTTATAAATCCCTGTTTACAAGGATCATTTTTTTTAAAAAGTAGAAAACAAGCCTTTTATTTTTTTGATAAAGTTGTTTTTATGCTAACTATG
>JAITOG010000030.1 GCA_031290075.1 Holosporales bacterium
TTAGTGAGTTTCAAGTTCTAGAAAATCATTTGTGCTTTCTGGAAGCATTCGCTTAACCCACTCCATAATTTTGCGGGTTTTTCGTAATATTTCTTGATTATATTTTCCATAATATTTGTTATTGAGTAGGGGCGTAAGGTGAGGGGGGCCGCTAGCAATGACGACCTCTACTCTCGTAATGATGCCTCCCAAAATAAAAAATTGCTGATTTGCAAGTATGCGTATATAAACTTTTATTCTTTTTTGAAGTCTATATCTTTATCTATTTTATCCTAAAATCTCCCTCACCCTTGAAGCCAATTCGCGGATAGTAAAGGGTTTAGGCAAAAAATGTATGGACTGATCTTTTGATAAATTTTTTCGAAAAGTTTCTTCAGCATACCCAGACGTAAAGATTATAGGAATATTAGGTATTTTTTCCCGAATTGCTACCTGCAAAGCTGGTCCATCCATCTGGGGCATAGAAACATCACTTATTAGAATGTTTGGAGTATTTCCCTGCTCTATCAATTCCATAGCAGCCTGACCATTAGTTGCTTCCAAAACTCTATACCCCTTCTCTCTAAGTGCTCGCCCTGCAAAAATTCTGATAGCGTCTTCGTCTTCTACAAGTAAAATAGTTTCTGACCCTGTAATATCCGTTATAATATTACTTTTTTGCTCAGTAACAGCGGCTTCTTCATCCTCAAAGCAACGTGGTAAATATATTTTAAATGTAGTTCCAACATTAATTTTACTTTCAACGCCTATTGCTCCCCCTGTTTGCTTAATGATTCCATAAACAGTAGCCAACCCTAATCCTGTTCCCTTTCCAATTTCTTTAGTTGAAAAAAAAGGATCAAATAATAGCGGGATAATTTCCTTTGGAATTCCGCAGCCAATATCAGAAATTTTGATAAGAACGTAATCACCAGGAGCAAGAACATCATTTCCAATAGTTTGCTCTATTGCATTGGCATAATTTGAAGTTTCTATAGTGATATCTCCTTTGCCTTTCATGGCATCTCTAGCATTTACAATAATATTAATCATAACTTGTTCTAATTGGCTTATATCTGCTTTTATTGGCCATAAATTCTTTTTATTCATAACTTTGAAAATAATTTCTGATCCAATTAAACGCTGCAATAATGAGGAAAGTTCAGTTAGTACTTTCTTTACACTAATAACTTTTGGCTGTAAGGACTGCTGCCTGGAAAAGGCCAATAGCTGCTTAACTAACGCAGAGGCTCTGTTAGCATTTTGTTTTATTTGCATAATGTCTGCGTATGAAGGGTCATTCGGCATAGCGCGCTGAAGTAATAAGTCACAAAAACCAATTATTGCTGTTAAGAAATTATTAAAATCATGAGCAATTCCTCCAGCTAATTGCCCAACAGCTTGTATTTTTTGAGCCTGAGCAAATTGATGTTCTATTTTTTTTTGCTCAGTTGTATCAACTATTTGTAAAATAAAACCTGAATTTATATCAGAGCTTTTAATATATGCAGAAAAAGAGAAATCAGAACCTAATATTTGAAGATCAAAAGAGTGGTTATAATCATTTTTTTCTATTGCTTTACTAATTTGTTCTTTTGATGTTTCATTCAATATTGCAAAAAAATTTGTTCCTATTTTTATTTTTTTCAAAATATTTTCAAAAGAATCACTTACAGAAAGAATTTTTCCGTCTTTTTGAATGTGCAGTGTCGGGATAGGAATATTTTGCAAATAGTTATCTTTTTCTTTTGATCTTGGTGCTAGTGTTAAAGATTCAGTTTTTAGAAGAATAATTAAAAATCTGTTATCAGAAATTTTAGTAATATGTAAAACACTTGTAAATTTATTAGAATTTTTTATTTTTACGTAAATTGGTTCATCAGTATTAAAAGCAGAATTAATTGCTGAATAAGGTCTTGGAGAATCGATTTCACTTAAAAGCTCTATATAATCTTCTATATTTTTTTTAAATAAATCCTCCTTTTCCTTATTTAGCCATTGTAGAACAATATCATTGCACCAAATAATTTCCCCCGAAAAACCAACGTAGATTGCTCCAAAAGTAGCACTTTTCAAATAACGACTTATTTCAAAATGCTGTTTATCAATTTCTCTTATGCTAGCGCGATGAATTGTAACGTCACTCATGATAATCGCCCTGTTAGGCGTAAAACCATTTGTATAAACCGGTAGAATTCTTAGCCAAATATAGCTTTCTTGATCATATTGTGTTGTTTTAGCTGTTTTAAAAACATCTTCAAAATAGGTTCCATTTAAAATTGCCTGTTTACACCTTTCAAAAGCGTTTTCATGATCTATAAATTGATTTTGCACTAACTTCTTGAAATCAAAAGGTTTTTGAAAAAATTCTTGTGGAAGGTGCTTGGCGTAAACAATTTGAAGATTTTTATCAACAATAATAATTTCATCAGCTTCTGAAAGCATTGAAAGCAAAGCGCGAGCTAAGCTGGATTTATGATGCATTTCGCGGATTTTTACCAAAAATCTATATGTTACAATTACACAAAATATAGAAATCCATGAGATTGTGCTTATAAAAATGACTTTAAATAAAAGATGTTTACCAACCGAAAAAAAACCAGCCATGTAAGCTAAAATAGCTATTAATATTTGCGAAAAACAGATAAAAGCAATCATTTATCCCCAGGATTTTTCCAGGTACATAAAAAGTATAAAAAATGTAAAGGAAATTGGCTACTTTAAAAATGAAAGGTATCAACGCAATTTAGAAATGCGTAAGCGCAATCTTTATTCATTATTTTTTCAGCTGTAATATTTCTTGTTCTGAGAGTTCAGTAATTCTGGCTATTTTTTTAATGGGATCACCATCTTCTAGCATTTTTAATGCCATATTTTTGATTCCCTCCTGCTTTCCCATAGAAATCCCTCTTGCTTCACCAATAGAAATTCCCTCCTGTTTTCCCATAGAAATCCCTCTTGCTTCTCCCATAGAAATCCCTTTTTCAATAGCAGTATTAAGATCCATAGTGATCTGAGGATCGTAAATTCTCCTTACAACACTACCAAATAATATAAATTATTAAAACATTCTCAACCATGGCTGTAGGGTATTTTTTATTTTCTTATTATTTACAAATATATTATATTTATTTAAAAGCCATTTAAAAAAGTTTTGCAAAATCTTTTTTCCCCAAAATTTTATAACTTTTTTTCCAATCTGAAATAAGCTACAACCGCGAGATAATGCGTTGGGCACTTTTTTTTTACATGTTTTGCAAAATAA
>JAITOG010000050.1 GCA_031290075.1 Holosporales bacterium
CCAAGAAGTTTGAATCCGCAATTTTTTGGGGTTTGGGTATAAGAGCAAAATTGTTATTATTTCACTGTCTGAAATCTCAGGTTTTCTGGTAGGTTTGCGAAATTTTTCGTGTTTGGTTATGTGGTATTTTTTGATTTCTTTATCTGCTTCTTTGCAAAAATCACCAACAAAACAAAACAATTCGTGATATCATGATTCATGGCTAGATTCCTTTTTAAAAATGCTTTTTATATAGAATCTAGCCTATTTTTGGAGATTTTTTAAATTTTATTTTAATCCATAGTTCGCGTTAATAGTACTACGACTAATAATAATAGTAAAAAGTTATATCCTCTAGTTTAAAGAAAAATGTAGTTATAGAATAGAAGAATTAGTAGTTTAAGATTTTAGAGACATTTACTTAACTAGTTGTCGCACGTAATGAATATGTGCTATATTTTTCTTAGAGCAACTCATTTACAAATCTTTACTTATGAAAAACTGTCCGCACTGCAATTCAGAACACATAATTAAATACGGGAAAACCGGTTGGAACAACCAGCGGTATCAATGCAAAATTTGCAAAAAAGTATTTAACAATCCTCTCCTTACGGCGCCATGAAATATAGGAAAGTATTGGAATATAGTATCACAGTATAGTTATGTCAACCCCAAATCCATATATTTTATAAACATTTCAATCTTTCAGTAAATTCGAAATTCTTAAAGAAGTACAAGAATTAGGAGAAACAATAATATGATCCAAAAGCTTAATTCCAATAGTTTCTGCTGCATATAAAAGCTTATGTGTTTGCTCTATATCAGCAGATGAAGGAGTGGTATCTCCGCTTGGATGATTATGAACAACAATAATTGCAGAAGAATTAAGTTCCAAAGCTTTTCTTAAAATTTCCCTAGAATAAAATGGCGTTTCGTCTATCGTTCCGGAAAATAAAGGTTCATCAGTAATAAGGTAGTACTGCTTATTTAAAAATAAAATATGAACATTTTCTTGAGTTTTATAACCAATATTTAGTTTACAGTAATCAAGTACAGCTTCGAAGGAATCAAGAACATTAACTTTTTTAATACGATTTTTCGCTCTGCGCGTAAATAATTCTCCAAGAACTTTAAAGGCAAATGCTGTTAATTTCCCTATTCCATCTATTTTGCAAAGGTTTTTTTCTGCAGCCATAGCTATTCCGTCAAATGTTGTGAAAGTCTCTAAAAGCTTTTTAGCAATGGGTTTGGTGTCTTTATAAGGAATTAAATGGAATAAAAAAAGTTCTAGGATTTCATAGTCGCTAAGCATTGCTGCTGACTTGCAAAATTTTTTACGTAGACGTTCGCGATGTCCTAAATAATGTTTTTTCTGGTCTTTGTTGCTTATGTTGTTTGTAATCATTACGACAAAACTCTCGATTTTTTTCAATTTTTAGAAAAAATTGAGTATTTTTATGCAATTTCTGCATTTTCATCATTTTTTATCGAAACTTTTAATTGTTTCTGTTTTCCAAAAATTTTTTTAGGACTCTCTTTCTTTAAAACAGAATCTTCTGTAACAATAACCTGTACAACATTTTCCTCTGATGGCAAATCAAACATAGTGTCTAAAAGCACAGCTTCCATTATAGAGCGCAATCCACGAGCTCCAGTTTTTCGTTGAAAAGCTTGCTCAACAATTGCATCTAATGCAGTATCTTCAAGATGGAGAGCTGCTCCTTCCATTTCAAATATCCGGCTATATTGCTTTGCTAAGGCATTTTTAGGTTCAATCAGAATCCGTCTCAATGCTACTCTATCAAGATCCTCCAGTGTTGCATGGATTGGAAGACGTCCAATAAATTCTGGAATTAATCCAAATTTCAAAAGATCTTCTGGCTGAACATCTTTTAAAATTTCTCCAGCTGTACGATCTTCTGGAGAACATATTTTAGCGCCAAAACCTATTCCAACTCCTCTGCTTCGCGCGCTGATAACTTTTTCCAAACCAGCAAACGCCCCGCCACAAATAAATAGTATGTTTGTTGTATCCACTTGCAAGAAATCTTGTTGCGGGTGTTTGCGCCCACCTTGGGGAGGAACAGAGGCTATTGTTCCTTCCATAATTTTCAATAAAGCTTGTTGTACTCCTTCACCGGATACATCGCGAGTTATTGAAGGATTATCTGATTTCCTGGAGATTTTATCTATTTCATCTATGTAAACGATTCCTTGCTGAGCTTTTTCAACGTTATAATCAGAAGCTTGTAATAATTTTAGTATAATATTTTCCACATCTTCCCCAACATAACCTGCTTCTGTTAAAGTTGTGGCGTCAGCAACTGTGAAAGGAACATCAATAACGCGTGCTAAGGTTTGGGCAAGCAATGTTTTTCCACATCCTGTTGGTCCTATAAGCAATATATTTGACTTTGAAACTTCTATATCTTTTTGAGAGGAAGCTGCAGCAGCAAGCCTTTTATAATGGTTATGCACAGCAACTGATAGAACTTTTTTAGCAAGATCTTGGTTAATTACGTATTGTCCTAAAATTTCATAAATCTCTTTAGGAGCTGGAACTTTCTTTTCACCTGCAGAAAATGTTTCTTTAGAGTCTTCTTTTATTATATTTGTACATAACTCAATACATTCATTACAAATAAATGAAGATGGTCCTGCTATTAATTTTTTTACTTCTTTTTGACTTTTCCCACAAAAGGAGCAATAGAGCCTAATAGAATTCTTCGAATCATCAAAATTAGTTGCCATATAAAAATTTCTCTTCTCAAACAATATTCCCCATTTGGGGCGTTAATTTAGACCACAGCGAAAATAAAGAATTCTCACCTTATAGTTAAGTGTACAACTTCAATGTCAAAAAAGGGTTAACATTTGAAGAAATACATTCTTTTATTTATCTTCTTCACCTATTCTTTTACTAATAACTTTATCAATTAAACCAAATTCTTTTGCTTCTTCTGCGGAAAAGAAAGTATCACGTTCAACAGCTTTTTCTATAGTTTCGATTTTTTGACCAGTGCAGCTAACGTAAATTTGGTTAATATTCTTACGAACTTTCAGTATTTCTTGTGCTTGAATTTCTATATCTGTGGCTTGTCCGCGAGCTCCACCACTTGGTTGATGAACCATTATTCTTGAATTACACAAAGCAAACCTTTTCCCTTTAGTCCCAGTAGTTAAAATAAGGGATGCAGCTGAACATGCCTGCCCTATACATATTGTGGAAACATCACATTTTATGTAGTTCATAGTGTCCAAAATAGCAAGGCCTGCTGTTACAACTCCGCCAGGGGAATTAATGTATATACAAATATCTTTACTCGGATTTTCAGATTCAAGAAATAATAATTGAGCACAAATTAAACAAGCCATTTCATCCTGAACTTCACCAGTGAAAAATATAATACGCTCTTTTAATAACCTGGAGTATATGTCAAATGCACGCTCTCCTCTGCTAGATTGCTCAACAACCATAGGAACGAGGTTATTATTTCGGATAACACTATCAAACTTTTCCCTGCTCACAAAACACCCATCTCTTTCTCTTCTTATAAGGAAATTGTACTATAACACTTGTAAAAGATCTATTAACTTAAATACTTTTAAAATTTATATAACTAAAAAACACTTTCCATAATTTTTTTATTTAAGTTTTAAAAAATAACATTTTTTCAAAATTATAAACGAAATTTTCATACTTATTTTATACAATATTCTGGGATGTTATTTTTTAGGTTTTATTATGAAATTTCTTTTCAAATTAAAATTATTTTATTCAATTTTATGTTTTTGTTTCAATTGTACCTTATTTGCTTACTCTACTGAAATAAGAGATGTTAGTGATGAGCAAACTTATTTATCAATGCCACAAGATCATGTTTTGTGGCAACCTCCAAAACAGGAATACATTATAAAAAGAGGAATAAATATTACAAATGGTAGTTTACTAGGGTTTTCTGACAGTACAATTGTTGGAAGAATAATTCGCTATTTATCAGATGATCAAAAATATGGTTTATCTCATGTTGGAATGGCTATCGTTGCGTACCCATCTCAAATTCTTGAAATAATCAGAAAAGCATCAGAAAAAGGAGGATTATCAAAAAGAGATAAAAAATACACTCAAGCTCAGTTAAAAGTTATGTATGAAGCATACCCCTATTTAGAAAATGTAGTTAATGGCAAATATCCAGAAGATGAAGTTCTTGATCTTTTTTGCTTAGAATCTTCAGGGAACGCTAAGGAAGTTTTAAAGGTATTATTTCCACGTGTACAAATTTCTCCAATGAACCAGATTGTAAGTGGATATGATGGAAATGTTTGTGTACGAGTGCTTAATGAAGCGATTCCCATGAGTGAATTAGAGCAAGAAATAATAAAGAATTTGGGTATTAGTTACGAAAAGAAGGTATTTCAATTGTTAAATTCAACATCAGATGGAAACAAAAAAGAAGATAATAGCTCTTGGTTTTGCAGTGAATTAGTAGCTTTTTTATACAAAACATGCGGAGTTATTGAGGATAAAAATATCTGTTCAAATAACGTAATTCCTAAGGATTTTTCCACACGCAGTAACGTTGATGTTTTACGCGGAAAAGCAACAGATGAATTATGGATTAAAATACAAGATTTAGTTAATTAATTATTTTACGTTTATTTAAAATATGTAAATATTTAATTAATAAATATTTAATTAATAAATATTTAACTTTATATTGACAAAATGTAAAAAAAATGTTATTAATATATAATATACGGATCTAATATTTATGAGGTTGTTATGTTTTCTAAGAAAATTATTACCGTTTTACCAGCTTCTTTTTGTTTATGTTTTTCTAATTTTGCTCTAACTATAGATTCTCGCGCAAAAATAATTGAATCAAAACAACTAAAGCTAGCGCAAAATTTTACGGAGGTTGTGAAAGAGAATATTGTTCCTAAAGCTATTCTTGAAGTTGGAAGAGATAGTTCAATGGGATTAACTGATGAAAGTCCTATTTTTTTTAATAGTAGAGGTTCATTTTTAGAAGATACTGAAACCTCATTGAATTTAGAAATAAAATCAAGAATAGCTGAAAATATTAAAAATGATTAATCAACAAAAATAGGTATTTAATATTATAACAAAACTTAAATTTCAGGGAAACAGAACTCTAGAATGGAGTTTTCCTAAATAGGACTGTACTGTAAAAATTTCATTGTTTCCCTCCAATTTATGGTAAAAAAAAGGATTCTCAGCATGGATGAATAGACTTCCTTCGAAACCAATTTCTTCTGCAAATTTGCAGAAAAAATTGAGTTACAAAAGACAAAGTCTAAGTAACATAACCTTCTCTAAATATACTTATAAGATGGCAGTAAAAACTGTAAATCTCCTCAATAATTTCATCTTATACTTCATTCATGCTGAGAGTCTTATTTTTTTAGGCACTTGAGTATCTGAGCACCGGAACGACGAGCCAAAAATCAAATTCTTGAGAGTTATTCAAGATATACCGGGGCCCCCAAAGAATGCGGATTTTAATTGCTGCCAATCCCTTGAAACCCAAGAAGTTTTAATCCGCAATTTTTTGGGGTTTGGGTATAACTCTAATCTATAACAATTAGTGGCTCATCGTATTCAACAGGCTTTTGATCAGATACAAGAATTGCTATAATTTTTCCTGCTTTTGTCGCTTTTATAGGATTCAAAACTTTCATAGCTTCTACAACAAGCAAGGTCTGCCCAATATTAACTGTATCTCCAATTTTAACAAAAGAAGCAGCTCCAGATTCAGGAGCAAGGTAAACTATACCAACCATTGGAGATCTAATGGTTCCCAGATGTGTGCTAAAATCAGGCTCAGATAACAATAGTTTGGACTCGCTTGAAGTAACAGCTGGAGAGGTAACATTCTGGCTGACAATCATTGGCTCAGTAATACTAGAGGTTAATGATTTTTTAGAGATATAAATACGCCGTCCATTTTCTTCATATTCAATTTCAGTTAATTGATATTTAATAAGTTTTTCAGCTAATTCATCTATTTTTACTTGTTCTTCTTTTACAATGTTTTCTTCTTTTGAATTATCAGATTCATTGATAATGGTTTGTTGCTGGAATTCTTTGTCTAACATTATCTTAATTTTTTATAGCCTTGATTGTTAGTATATAGTTCATTTTTAGGAAAAAAGCAAGATTTGGCCTAATTTTACAAAGTTGCCAGGGCTTTTTTCTAGCAATTGAAGAAGAACCCTCCATATACTGGGGCCCCCAAAGAATGCGGATTTTAATTGCTGCCAATCCTTGAAACCCAAGAAGTTTGAATCCGCAATTTTTTGGGGTTTGGGCTTACATCTCTACATAAAAATATCTCTTATAAATCCCTGTTTACAAGGATCATTTTTTTTAAAAAGTAGAAAACAAGCCTTTTATTTTTTTGATAAAGTTGTTTTTATGCTAACTATG
>JAITOG010000053.1 GCA_031290075.1 Holosporales bacterium
TTATGTGTTCTGAATTGCAGTGCGGACAGTTTTTCATAAGTAAAGATTTGTAAAATGAGTTGCTCTAAGAAAAATATAGCACATATTCATTACGCGCGCCAACTAGTTAAGTAAATGTCATGAAAAATAAAGCAAATTTTGATAATAAAAACTCCACCTTTAATATTTAGATGGACGCGTATTGTGCAGGGGCGTAAGCTCATTAATCCTGCGGTTATCAAGTAGAATAGCTGGTTAATGAGTGCCTGCGACCTGAGGGATTTCAAGGATCTTTGATCTGAGAAAAAACATTTGCTAAAGTAACTATTCTTATTATAATTCCATAAATACTTCCTTATCTGTTTTTATACTACACTTTGTTGCATTTTGGGATTTTTTATTCGAGGCTTGAAAAGCCCTGGGATGCATAGATATATGCATTAAATATTCTAAAATTAAAATGTGTTACAAATATTCCAGATGAACTTTTTAATAACAAATCTGAGTTTATTTTCTTTCTTAATTATTATGCGTTTTTATTTTAAATATTGCTAAGCAATTGCTCTGCCTGCGTAAGGAGGAAGGGGATATATGTAAAAAAGAAAATTTCTGTTATACTTTCTATATAATGATTTATGTTTCACGTGAAACATTTATGGTAAAGATTATATCAATTAATAATCAAAAAGGAGGAGTAGGAAAAACTACAACAGCAATTAATTTTTCTGCTTCTCTTGCAGCAATAGGATATAATATTTTGTTGATAGATTTTGATCCACAAGGAAATACTTCAAGTGGAATTTCTATAAAACATAAAAAACATAATATATATACATATATAACAAAAAAATGTAACTTTAAAGAAGTAGTACAAAAGTCATTTATCCCTGGGTTGTCAGTTTTGCCATCAAGTATTCATCTTGCAGCAGCAGAGATAGAATTTTCAACTATAGATAAAAGGGAATATATATTAAAAGATGTATTAGAAAAAGAAAAAAAAATATTTGATTATATAATTATAGATTGTCCTCCGTCTTTTGGTCTTTTATCTTTAAACGCATTAGTCGCTGCAGATTCTGTTTTGATTCCACTGCAATGCGAATATTATGCATTATCTGGATTAGTTGCTTTATTAGATAACATTTCAAGGATAAAAAAAATATACAATAAAAATCTTACAATTGAGGGAATAATTTTAACAATGTATGATAAAAGAAGTGCTCTTGCAAAACAAATAGAAGATGATGTAAGGCAAAATTTGAAAAGTAAGGTATTTAAAACAGTAATTCCAAGAAATGTAAAAATAGCAGAAGCTCCATCTCATGGCAAACCAATCATGTTTTATGATCTAAAATGTTCTGGTTCTATCGCTTATTTAGAATTAGTAAAGGAATTTCTAGAAAAAAAATAATTTTTTAATTTAATTAGAGAGTAAAATTATGGAAAATAAAAATTTAGGACGGGGATTATCTGCAATATTTAATGATTTACAACAACAAAACAGTTTAGAATCAGATATTGTTGCTATAGAAATTTTAACAAAATTAATTTCAACCAACCCTCAACAACCTCGCAAATTTTTTGATGAAAAAAAAATGGATGAACTAATAGATTCCATAAAGAAAGAAGGTATTTTGCAACCTATTTTAGTAAGAAAAGTTATGAATGGTGATAGTGATACAATGTATCAAATTGTTGCTGGAGAGCGAAGATGGAGAGCCGTTGTTTCTCTTAATATCCCTAAAATTCCAGCAATTATTTTGGAGTGTAACGATCAAACCGCCTTACAACTTGGTTTAATAGAAAATTTACAGCGTGATAATTTATCGATCATTGAAGAAGCAGTAACCATAAGAGCATTAATAGAAAATTTTGAAAAAACACAAGAAGAAATCGCTGATATGATTTGTAAAAGCCGAAGTTATGTTACAAACACATTAAGATTACTCAAATTACCAACTACTGTCCAAGAAATGTTACAAAAAAGGCAAATAACTCCCGGACATGCGCGAGCTATTTTAGAAAGTAACGATCCTGAAATATTTGCCAAAAGAATTGTAGAAGAAAATTTAACTGTTCGAGATATAGAATCTATGGTTCAATTTGAAAAAAGAAAAATACCAATAGTGGGAAAAGCGCCACAAATATTAACTAAAGATTTTAATATTTCTGAAAAAAAAATAATTAATGAAAACATTTTAAAAGAAAATCAAGACCTTTTACTTTTAGAACAGAAAATTAGTGAATACTTGGAAGCTCGGATTAAAATTTTACCAAAAGGAAATGGAGGGGTGATTCAAATTTATTTTCATGATTATAACTTTTTTGATAAAATCATAGCCAAAATAACAAGTAATATTTTCGGATAAAAAATGTTTATTTTAAAAAAGATTAATAACGCGAACTATGGATTAGAAAAAGATTTTCAACCCCCTCAAAATAGGCTAGATTCCTTATAAACAATTACTCCTAAAAGGAACCTAGCCATGAATCATGATATCACTGAATTGTTTTGTTTTGTTGATGATTTTTGCAAAGAAGCAGATAAAGAAATCAAAAAATACCACATAACCAAACACGAAAAATTTCGCAAACCTAC
>JAITOG010000095.1 GCA_031290075.1 Holosporales bacterium
TGTTTACAAGGATCATTTTTTTTAAAAAGTAGAAAACAAGCCTTTTATTTTTTTGATAAAATATATTTTATTAACTTATTTTATTAAAAATATTTTAAAATATCATAAAAAAATAGTTAGTTTACAGTAAACATAGTTAGCATAAAAACAACTTTATCAAAAAAAAAAAAAAAAGGCTTGTTTTCTACTTTTTAAAAAAAATGATCCTTGTAAACAGGGATTTATAAGAGATATTTTTATGTAGAGATGTAAGCCCCAAACCCCATAAGGATTCTAGCACCGAAGCGACGAACAAATTTGCAGAAGAAATTGGTTTCGAAGGAAGGCTATTGAATAACCAAAACTGGAATCAACGGAAAAAACAATGGGTTCGAACGGAAATTGCGTAAAAGAATCTAAGGCTGCTTACTCAGCTTGATGTGAGCCGCTAAAATGTCAAAGCTAAGAATTAAAAATTAAGCAATTTCACAATGCTGAACTGGTCTTGCTGACACTATAGCTTGAGAAGGCATTCTGCTATTTTCCTTTAGCAATCTACAAAATTCACCTTCCCAAATAACTTTGTTTCCATTCACTTTAGGATATTCAGAAATAGCATTATTCATATTTTGTTTAATTTGTCCAACAATATAGCGGAGCAACAAATGCTCCCATAAAATTTTTTAAGAATTCTTCTAGCTCTGGTTCATCAAAATAACGAACAACTTGTCCAAGCCCCTTATCATAGTCACAAAATAGCGCAAGAAGCATTAGCGACACTAAGATACTCTGCATAGACCAGCCTTCAAGGTTGTAGTCTGCTGCATCCCAAAAATCCTTTTCTATTCTTCCAAATTGTGTCTTTGCTTGACACTGATTTAAATGAGTTTTATTACTAGGTGTTAAATTTTGAATACCCCGAATAGCTTCACTTATGAACATTACACTAGGAAAACCTCGTACAACATTTATAAGAACGTCTCTTTCCATGTCACGAAACTCCCTTGCCCATACAACTCCACTTTCATTTGCGACCTCTAAAAAGACACCTCCATTTTTATTGAGATTACGGAAGGCAGCCTTTAACTGCTCTCGATTATCACACTGCTCTCTGGCGTCCTTATAATACTTCATTCCAATTTCGAAATCATGCTCAAAATCATTTAGCTGTTTCCTTCTTTGCGGAGAAAGTCGCAAAAGCGGAGATTGGATAAAAACACCAAGTGGGTGATCCCCAAAATAGCCTCCGGTAGCACGAGTAGGAACCAATGCCCTAGAACAATCTGCAGAATTCATTCCTAAAAATGCAACACTGCACAAAAACAATTCAATAACAACACACCTAGGATTTTTTATTAGAAAATCAAAAAAATAGCAAGGAAATAAACTTACAAAATTTTCAAAAATAAAACGAACAGCAATATTGGTTTCGTTGTGTTCCTATGCCAAATCGTTCTCGTGTAAAAATAATAGTGCTCCTAGGGCTAAGTTCTAGATGCTTTATAAAATTATTTTATTTATAATTGTTCTTTTTAAGATTGAGACATTACTCGTTTTATACACAAATAGAATATTTGCAAACAAAGTATAACAATCAAAAAAAGCATCTAGGACTTAGCCCAGATAGTGCTCCTAAAAATGTGTATAGTAGCTATACAAAAAATTTCTCTTATGCTGCAATAACTTTAATTTCAATAAAAAAAGAGCGCCTTTGTTGTAAAAGAACGCTCTCTAAAACAAGAGAAAACTTCTATTTATTCTCCGCAAGGCGAATGTTTAACCCCTTCTTGCGTAGAAGATACATCATCTTCCGCGTTCAGGCACAACGGAAGGGGGATAGGAACACTCTTATCACCTTCTACTTGAGGCATACAAGGCCCATACTCACAAAAATGGATTAAGCCTTTCAAAATGTTCATTCCTGTGCCCAAATTACTAAGGCCTGGATCCAAATCACTAGGGGCGTGATAGGTCTTAATTGCCCATTCAATAGCCTTTCTCACTTCTTGCTCTCCATTGTCCTCAAAAAAACCGGTACAACAATTAAAGATATACATAATCCCAGCTTGCACATCTGTAGGATAAGTTTGTAATTTTTCAATTATAGTCACCTCAGGCTGTACAGGCCTTCTCAAAAACGATCTAAACCTTTTATGTACTCTTTGAAAAAATGTTGGACGAGGCAAATTGCTGAAGACATCAATATACCCAGAAGAAGTTACCGAAGGATCGAGCTTGTCGCCACTAACTCCCTGGATACAAATCATCCCTAATAACGAAACAAGCACCGCAGCTTTATAAAATTCTTTCATTTCTATATTTCCTTTAAAATAATCTAACCAACAATTATAATATAATCAATGTTTCTTTAACATTTCAATTTTTATTTTAAAGAACCTCAATATATTTTTAAGCGTATGTGATTAAGTAATTTAATCATATCGAATTATTGGTGTATGCGGCTGCAACTAGAAACAAAATTGTAGTATTAGTTTCCTTACTTTGTTAGAAACTTTATAAAATCGAAGAAAGATTTAGCAAAAAAAGATTCTAATTCTTACTATTTATCGTTTTCAGGGGTTATAACTTTTAGAAGCTGTCTTCATAGATATTTTAACTGAGGGTTTTAAAGGAAAAACGAAGCGCAGAACCGGAGTGTATTAGATATACATGAGGGGCATTGGGGGAAATCACAGATTCCCCCCAAACCCCATGAGGATTCGAACATCTAAGCGACGAACAAATTTGCAAAAGAAATTGGTTTCGAAGGAAGTCTATTGTTGGAGACAGAGGTTTTGGGCAGCAAAGGATTCTTGAGATTTGTAAGAAGCATGGCTTTTCTTTTGTTCTGCGTTTCTGCGCTCCGTTTTTCCTTAAAAACCCTCAGTTAAATATCCATGAAGAAGTTTCTTAGACTTTATAGAAAATCTATACATTAGAGATCTATTTAATACTTTAAATAACTAAAAGACTCTGTTATTGATTTACCATCTAACGAGAATCTCTTGTTGCCGCAAGTTCAGCTTTTAACTTTTCGCTTACTTCATTTTCAATTTTATCTCTCATTTTTTCTTCTACGCTTTTTGTTAGTGGAATAGAAACGCAACCACTTACGCCCACAACTTTTATAGCATCTTCTTTACGATCAAGAGCAATGCAAACTTCTCCCTTAACAAGAAAATTATATCTAGTATATGTTTTAAAAAAATCAAGTACAAAAAAACCTACACAAAGTAGCGTAAAACATAAAACTAATGCTGATTTTAATGTCATTTTTTAGAAATTCTTTACTAAACTGCAATATAATTTTAGTTAAGCAGAAAAATTCTTATTTCGTCAAGTTTGTTTAATTAAGTGCACGTAAGAATAAATGAAATAAAAAACGAAAAGAGAAAAACTAAATAAGTAAATTTAAAATAAAAAAAAGGAGGTTTTTTGCTATTATTTTGAGTTTATTTCTTTATTCATGTTCTCATGGAAAAGCTAGGAATAAAAAGGAAAAAGTTTATATTAATTATTATTAAAAAACCTGTATTTCGTTAATCGTTAATAAATATTTTTTTGAATTTAAACAGCTATTTTGTTGGCTTTTCTTTTCCAAAAGTCTGTCTTACTATTTCTGTAATTCCCGTAATAGTTCCCGCTAAATTAGCAATGTCTAGTGGCATTAATAAAACTTTTTGATTTGGAGACTGGGCAAGGGCATTAATTGCTTCAACATATTTTTGAGCAATAAAATAATTTAAAGCCTTTGCATCTCCGCCTTTTGTTGCTTCCGACAAAAGCTCAGTAGCCACGGCTTCCGCCTTTGCTAAGCGTTCGCGGGCTTCTGCGTCTTTGGACGCAGATTCAAGGCGTCCCTCAGCTTGTAATACCATAGAGCGCTTTGTTCCTTCAGAGCGCAGAATTTCGGATTGCTTGTCTCCTTCAGCTTCCAAAATAGAAGCCCTTTTATCTCTTTCTGCTTTCATTTGGCGAGCCATTGAATCTACCAGATCTCTAGGTGGCGTAATATCCTTAATTTCAATTCTAGTTACTTGCGTTCCCCAATTTCCAGCTGCCCCATTAACAATTACCAAAAGCCGAGCATTAATGGCCTCTCGGTTAGAAAGAAGTTCATCAAGATCCATCGATCCCATTACAGTCCTGATATTTGTCATAGTTAGATTCATCATAGCTTGCCGCAAATTAGCAACTTTATAGGCTGATTTCGAGGCTTCTATTACTTTGAAGAAAACCACACCATCAACAGTTACAGCGGCATTATCTTTGGTTATAACGTCCTGAGAAGGAACATCTAAAACTGTTTCCATTAAGCTAACTTTGGCGCCGATGCGTTCAACAAAAGGAATAATGAAATGTATTCCTGGAGACATCGTTTGGGTGTAGCGGCCAAATTTTTCAAGTGTATATTCATACCCTTGCGATACTATAATTACGCACATGAACAGTAGAATAAATACGACGATAACACTTGTTAGTAAACCAATGGAAATATCCATAATAATCTCTTTGTGAACTAGATTTAATTAATTTTATCTCTATTAGATGAAAAAGAGCAATATTTAATTTTTTTCTGTAAGTTACTATATTTTATCTATTCATGAAGTACAAAAATAAGAGGATAGCAGTACATCTGACTGCAATAGAAAGAAGGAAATATTGATGTAATACAATAGACGATAATAGACTTCCTTCGTAACTCAATTTTTTCTGCAAATTTGTTCGTCGCTTAGATGTTCGAATCCTCATAGGGTTTGGGGGGAATCTGTGATTTCCCCCAATGCCCCTCATGTATATCTAATAACGCGAACTATGGATTAGAAAAAGATTTTCAAACCCCTCAAAATAGGCTAGATTCCTGATAAACAATTACTCCTAAAAGGAATCTAGCAATGAATCATGATATCACTGAATTGTTTTGTTTTGTTGATGATTTTTGCAAAGAAGCAGATAAAGAAATC
>JAITOG010000057.1 GCA_031290075.1 Holosporales bacterium
TTCAGGCTTAACCTCATTAACAATTCCATATGGTGTAACTGATTTGACAATCGGTAGTAATGCATTCTCTGGTTCAAGCTTAGCCTCATTAATAATCCCAGATAGTGTAACTAATTTGACAATTGGTAATGGTGCATTCGGTAATTGCAAAAGCTTAATCTCATTAACAATTCCAGATGGTGTAACTGATTTGACAATTGGTGGTAGTGCATTCAAAGGTTGTCAAAACTTAACCTCATTAACAATTCCAAATAGTGTAACTGATTTGGAAATTGATAATAGTGCATTCGGTAATTGTTCAAGCTTAGCCTCATTAACAATTCCATATGGTGTAATTAATTTGAGAATTGGTAATAATGTATTCGCTAATTCAGGCTTAACTTTATTAGAAATTCCAGGTAGTGTAATTGATCCTTTCATGGGAATTGGTGATAATGCATTCGTTGGTTCAAGCATAAACTTAGTAACAATTCCTGATACAGCCAACAAGACGATAAAGGTTTTATATTATAAGAGTGATATTAATAATATAAAAGGCATTTTAAATGCAGCCCCACCTATATCTTCGGATTCCTACACATTGGATCTTAGCGAAGCAAAGCCAGAAATCTCCTACTACAATTTATGCTTATCCGGTATAATAGGTGATACTCGTTGGAGAGTAAAGCTTAGTGATTGGGTGGTATACGAGTGGAATGGTTCATGGATACCTAGTGATGAAATAGATTTTAGTAGCTCAAGTAGTAGTGATGATAGTAGTTCAAGTAGTAGTGATGATAGTAGCTCTAGTCTTCCATTTGTTCCTGCTGCTTAAAGAAGGTTAAGCTTTTATTTTTACATCCGCCTTCCATCAAAAATCCTAAATCTTTAGTGGATAGGATATATAATATTAACAATAAATTTCAACAGAAAATCCCTCTTTTCAGGGGGATTTTCAAAGTTTTTTTAGTAAGTATTTATATGCAATTTACCCAATAATGGGGTAAAAATAGTTCTAATAATATATACATACCAATTTCATTGATTTCTATTTAATAAAAAGGTTATACTTTGCGCGTTATTGTTTTTTATATTTCTATACGTGAAACAAATAATAAATACAGAAAGTGGGCATGTTCCTGTTCTTTTAGAAGAATCTATTCATTTTTTAGCACCTAAAGATGGTGGAGTATATATAGATGCAACATTTGGGGGAGGAGGACATTCTGAAGCTATATTAAAAGCTGCTAAGTGCAGTGTTATTGCACTTGATCGTGATGAAGACGCCGCCAAAAGAGCTATTTCATTTTCTAAAAAATATATAGATCGTTTTTCTTTTTTTCTTTCAAATTTTAGTCAAATTGACTCAATTATTGGCGAAAATTTTTTTGATGGTATTCTTTTTGATTTTGGAGTTTCCTCGTTTCAGTTAGAAGATGTTGCCCGCGGTTTTTCCTTTCAGGTTAATGGTCCATTAGACATGCGTATGGGAAATTCTGGTTTAACGGCGGGAGAAGTTATTAACTCTTTTAAAGAAGAAGAAATTTTTCAAATTATTAAATTTTATGGTGAGGAACGTTTTGCTAAAAGAATTAGTCATGATATTGTTAACAACAGACCGATAAATACTACATTTGAATTAGCTAATATAGTGCGTTCTGTTATTCCAAAAGTTTCGTTAATTGATCCTGCTACAAAAACATTTCAGGCTTTTCGTATTTTTGTAAATGATGAATTAAAAGAAATAGATATAGCTTTAAGTAAAATAGAAAATCTGGTAATTAAAAATAAAATAAAAAAAGCGAATATTGTTACTATTGCTTTTCATTCTCTTGAAGATAGAATAGTAAAAAATTGGATTCGCAAAAACCAAAGTAAAAAAGATGAGATTAACGAAAAAAAAATAATATTAAGGGAAAATGTTCGTAAAGTGGTTGTTCCAAGAAGAGAAGAACAGCAAAAAAATCCCAGAAGTCGATCAGCAAGATTACGTGCTGT
Organism: Holosporales bacterium; assembly: GCA_031290075.1. Classification (GTDB taxonomy): domain Bacteria; phylum Pseudomonadota; class Alphaproteobacteria; order BNTO01; family BNTO01; genus JAITOG01. The sequence goes on from JAITOG010000057.1 coordinate 1,978, forward strand.
TACTTTGGAATATTTGGGTGAAAAAGAATGACAAAAAAAAGCTTTTTTTTCATTTATTTACTTGTTATTGGTGGGTTAATTTTAGCTTTGTTCCAAATTAAATACACAGTTTTAGACTTGGAAAATGAGCATAAAAAATTGAGAATAATAATAAGAAAAAAACAGGAGGAATTACACGTATTAAACGCAGAGTGGGCATATCTTAATAATCCAGAAAGGCTTTTTCAATTATCGAAAAAATACTTTCAGTTAAGGCCTATTCGCGGGCAGCAAATTGTTACGTACAGCGATATACAAAACAGCGGAGCTGGAGAGTATGATAGGGAAAGATTAAAGGCAATTATTGAAGAAAAAAGCAAAGGGAAACCCTTTTTAAATAAGGAAAAACATTAATGAAGCCCTTTTTTCAAGAATCTTTCTTTAAAATGTCCAAATATTTAAATGTTTGGGATGAGTCCATTCGATTCGATAAATTCTATTCCTTAACTAATTGGCGACTTTTAATTGTTTCTATAGCTTTTTCTTGCTTTTTCTTTCTTATTTGTATTCGCCTTACGGATGTTATGATTTTTGGGCCGAGAAAAAGTTACAATATAAACTCACTTAATTCCCCTTTTGAACAATCAATTCCGCGCGCAGATATAGTTGACAGGAATGGCAACATTTTAGCAACGCATCTTATAACAGCATCGGTCTATGCCGATACAGATGATATACAAAACCCTAAGCAAGCAGCAGAGCTGTTACATTCGGTTTTGGAAGAATGTTTGGTTAGTGAACTGGAAAAAAAACTTTCTTCAGGTAAAAGGTTCATATGGCTTGCAAGACATCTAACTCCCAAAAAACAGGATGCTATTCGGCACCTTGGTATCCCTGGAATTTACTTTAAAAAGGATTATAAAAGAGTTTATCCATATAGCAGATTAGCGAGTCATATTATAGGGTTTTGCGATATTGATGGATATGGAATAGCTGGCGTTGAGAAAAGTTTTGAAAAGTTTCTTCGGCAAAGTAATGAGGCTCTTCGGCTTTCAATTGATATTCGCGCCCAGCATATTTTAATGAAGATGCTTAGCGAGGCAATAAAAGAATTCAGCGCAATCGGAGGAAATGCAATTTTTTTAAAAGTAAAAACTGGAGAAATTATTGCAATGGAGTCTTTACCAAATATAGATTTAAATCATCCTTCAGAATTTAATGAAAAGAATTTCTTTAATATAAATACCCTTGGAGTTATTGAACCTGGTTCTGTTTTAAAAGTTTTAAATGTTGCAATTGGATTAGAAACGGGAAAAATTACAATGAATAGCGTGTTTGATGCAACAAAGCCTATAAAGATTGGAAAATTTGTTGTTTCTGATTTCAAAGGAAAAGATAAAATTTTAACATTACGCGAATCCTTTATTTATTCTTCAAATATTGCATCTATTAAAATGCTACAAGCATTTGGAGGAGCTATTCAAAAAAAGTTTTTTGAAGACTTTGGATTATTTGATCCTATTTCTCTAGAAATTTCTGAAATTGGTCATCCAATTTTTCCTAAAAGGTGGACTGAAGCAACTGCAATGTCTTGTTCTTATGGGTATGGCATCGCTGTAAGCCCATTAAGAATATTGGCTACAGTAAATGGAATAATTAATGATGGTATTTTTATAGAACCAACTATAATATACAATAAAAAATGTAATTATAGGAAGATTATTCTAAAAAGAACTTCTCGAATTATACGCGATTTAATGAGAGATGCTATTATAGATGGTACTGGCCGTAGAGCTAATATTAAAGGATATCGTGTTTTTGGGAAAACTGGTACAACATATAAAAATAAAAAAGGGGGATATTTAAATGATGCTAATAGAGCCCGTATAACTTCTTGTATTATTGGTTTCCCATTTGAAGATCCTGAATATATACTTTTATTTATGCTTGATGAGCCTAAATCAACTGAGAAGACTTTTGGGTATGCAACTGCTGGATGGAATGTGGCCCCATACAGTGGGAAAACTATTGAAATGTTGGCTCCAATTTTAGGAATTTCTTTTTCAAACGAAGCATAAATAGATTCGCTGCAAAAGCCTTTTTGGGGCCTCTGGGCGCCTTGATTTCTGTGGCTTAATTTTTTTTGCAATGAGTCTAAATATATAAGAAGCTGTCTTTAAACGGCTATTTTTCCTATATTTTTAACGTGTATTATCAAAATGTGATTAAGTAATTTAGTCATATCGAATTATTGATGAGTGGCTGTTCATCAATAGAATTTACAGGCTTTCTAAACCAATTTCTTCTAGCAAAGTTGGAAAAAAACAGCCAATTAACTTTTAAAAAAATTAATTGGCTAAAGTTTAATTAATTATCTATAAAATTACGAGGACGTGTATCTGTTCCTCCGAAAAAATTATAATATTCATTATTATAATTCCACATTTGCTCAGCAGGTGAATAAATATCTTCTAATACCTGGAGATAACCTTCCTTAGACGGTGGAGTATGTCCATTCGCAGTAGAATCCTCGAATCTACGGTATTTTAATCTAGCAGAATCACTAAACTTCTCTTGTAACTCTATTTCTTCTGCGCTCGAATCCTCATGGGGTTTGGGGGAAATCTGTGATTCCTCGCCCCAATGCCCCTCAGGTATATCTAATATACTCCCGCAGAATCCAGATTCACCGCAATTGGGATGTCTTCCAACTGGGCGAGGTATTAAGGGCCCAAGAACAGAAGGTGGAAGTTTATAAATTCCAAAATATGGGTATCCTTTCTCCAACACTTGTTCTGCGGCTTCAATTACTGAGCCTCCGATTAAGCAGCTTATTAACAATAAATGTTTCATTTTAAACATAAATTTTTCCTAAAAAAATAACTTACTGATTATTATAAGGTTATAAATGAGTAAAAAGCAATAAAAAAAGCTAACAGCTATTATTAATTTAGGGCCTTTCAATTCTAGAATAAAAATCCCAAAATGCAACAAAGTGTAGTATAAAAATTAACACCCCCCTTTTACGTTTTTTAATCTTCCAAGGCGCTAAAACTCCTCATTTGAGTAACGTACAGATGTTCCACGCTCCATGTAAATAACAAAGGAATCGTTGGTTTCTTCAAAATTTAATTAATGAAAAAGTGAGAAAAAATTATGAACTGCATTTTTCCTCCTCTTCTACGTTTGTTCTGTATTTAGCGATTAAATCATCATAAACTTGGGTTTTACTGGCAAATTTCCACCATATATTATTCAGGGGATTAGAGGAGGGGTTTTTCCATGGTTTTTTAATTCCTGCGTAATGTAAAATGTTATGTTCTTCTGGATTTTTAACTCTAGAAACAATAGAATTCCAATTACCATTAATCAAAATCTTATTAAAATTACATACAATGTTTATTACATCTTGGTCTGCAAGTCTTGTTTTATATGTATTAAAAATATTTAAACATTTATTTAAAAAATCACCTTTCCTCATTTCTTCCAAATTAAAAAGTAATACTCCAGAATTTATATATTCTTTTATAAATTTTCCCTTTCTTTTATTTTTCATACAGATTTTTCGTTCTTTTATTGATAAATCTATCTCCCCTCCAATAAGATGATTATGTAAATCTATATTATAAAGATTGGCAACATCATTCTGTATAATTATATCGCAGTCTAAATAAACCATTTTTGAATATTCCGAAAATATAGTTGGCAAAAAAAGGCGATAAAAACATGCAGCTACCCAACGTTTTGTGCAAGGTAATTCATTAATATAAGAGCTTACAAACGAAGAAATATCTAAAAAACGTAAAGAAAAATTATTATGATTTTTTATTACATTGTAAAGATCTTTGCAATGTTTGTTAGAGATCTCAGAGTCTAAAATCCAAATATCATAATTATTATTTGAATTAGAATTTTCAACAAAGGATTGTAAACAAACACAAAGCGGAAGAGCGTAATTATCGTCAGTAGCAAAAACAACAGGAATATTATTTTGCCTGAATGTTGGATTCATATTATCTGTGTTATTAGGCGAATAAGTAATTCTATTTATATTACTTTCTAATGGATCAACAGGTTCCTCAGTCGAGTAAGCTACAATGCTCA
>JAITOG010000058.1 GCA_031290075.1 Holosporales bacterium
TGTGCTGGAACAGAAACAATCAAGCATGCTGGTGATTAAACGAGTTAGCTGCCCGCAAAAAGTTTCACCAAGTTTTGAAAAAAATATTTCAATAAAATCCATGGTTAATACATAAAAAAATAGGAAAATCTGATCTCAGTATATATCATTTTTATATTTTGTTAATACTTTTTATTGGGCAGGGGCGTAAGCTTCCTCCTCTCCTTCAAATTTTAAAAAATTATAAATTTTAACCATTTTTTAACTTTCTCACCATACCATTAATGCGTAGAGGGAAAATTTCGTTTTTTAAAAGGGGAAGAATTTATGTTAAATAATGTTTTTAAAAAGAAAATTGGTATTTTATTAATTTTTTTAGGGGGAAACTTCGGAAATATTGAAGTGGGAAATGGTACTCGAAGTGTAACTGATATAGTCATTAAAATAACTAGTGAACTAAATAGCGTTACTGATACGGCCATAAGAGAAAAAATAGAAAGAATAAAAGAAATTTTGGATGATACTATAAGTACTGATAATACTATATCTGAGTACAGACGAAATAATATGTATGAGATCCTTTTTGGCGGTGTTGATACTAGTAGCAGTAGTGTAAGTAGTCTTTTAAGTTCTGTAACATCTTATGGTTTTGAAGGTTCGCCAATTGGTATGGCAACGGTTCATAGCCGTTTAAACGAGGTTTTAGACTTAATAGTAAGATCATTAATTACTGATACTATCGGTGATTCATCAGATACAGCATTGCAAGATGGAAGTACAATTTGGTCTAAATATAATTTTGGACGAGATCTAACATATAGTACTGATTTATCTACGTATTCAACAAGTAACGAACCTTTTCCTTCGTTTTTAAATTTCATCAAAAACCAAATTTTAGGATTAGCTAGTATAATTGATTTAAGTACACTAACTAATATAAAAGTGGGAATAGAAGAGATTTTTACAGGTGATTTTTCTATTATTAGTACTATAAAACTTAAGACTATTTATAACTATCTACTCGCTTTAACTAAAAGCGGAATATGCAATACATTTAATGATGCTAGTCTTGATCCAAGTGGTCCACTTAGACAAGATGGCCCCCTTAACAACCTTATAGCTCCTGATGATGGTACTAATAGTGATCCGACTAATACTGGCTATTCAATAGAAGATCAGCATAATAATACTGTAAATATGATTAACATAAAAATTGTAAATGATAATTCTGATTTAATAAGTTTAAGTAACATACTTAGGTCTGCCAATTATATATTTCCTTTAATTATAAATAGAGTTATCCAAGTAGGAGTAAGTGATGAAGAAAAAAAAATATTAATTGGCAAATACGTGCAACCAGGGTTAACCTTAATGAATTGTTTACATGATATTCGTAAAGAAATTTATGTTAAACCGAAAACAACCGATTTAGCAGTTATAAACTTTTTAAAAAAATATCCAGCAATTGGGCTTATTAGTTATGAGAGTAGCTCAAACCTTTTTAATGATACGAGTATTCAATCAACTCCTGTTGATGGCAGTAATGCAAAAGTAAAAAAAGCGGTAGAAAAAGTTGCTTCACAATGTAATAGCTTTTTTGCTAGGAGTTTTACAACAGCAAGAGGTTCAATTACCTCTACTGAGAATTTAGTAACTACTTACCAATACAATTTTGAAAGAATAGTTCCAATGCTTTTGTATCCAAATTCATATACAGAGAAGCAAAAATGGATTGAACTTTTTGCAGTACCATTAATTAAAAAAATTGATTCAAGTTCAGAAAATGAGCCTTGGTTTTCGATTGGCAATAGTGGATGTGAATCACCAAAAAAATATTTCAAAAAAGTATTTGCAGAATGCGCATTATATATTGGTATAGAAACGGTTGATGGTATTTCTAACCTTTTACCATTACCTGAAACAACTGATCCTCTTTTTGGCTTATTAGAAACTCTTTTAAATGATCCTTTATTAGCTAATTATGTCAGAGAGTTAAAGGAAAGTAATATTATTACAATTCTACAAGATGCTAGAATTCCAGTTAATTTAGGGAAAATTTTTGAGAAACTTACTGCAGCCAAAAATGCAACAGATCCTGGCCTTAGCTCAGATCACCCTGCAGATATAACAAAGTGGGGAAATATAAATGGGGTATGGTTTGAATGTGGTGCTCAGTTACTTCTTAACTATATTGGTAATCCAAGTGATCCTGGAAATGGAACTTGCGAAACTTTATATTCATTAGTAAGAAGGTACGAACTTCAAGATCTAACTAACATAACTAATGCAAATAATATGCGACAAGCTCTTGGAGACCTAATTGGTGCAATCAGATACAAATATATGGAGTGCATATATCAATATGGTAGTTTCGATGGTATTCTTAATGCTCTTAAAGTTCTGAGAGTAGGTTTTGAGACTAGTATTTTGGCAGGTACTGTAACTGGCAATCTACAAGATGCAACAAAAATACTCATTCCTAATGCCTACGATACAGGAGTATAATTATTAATTGCAATAAAGAATAATCCAATCACACAGGCCAAGCTTAATTCCCTTGGCCTGTTGTTGTGTTGTGGTTAGAATTTTCAACGCAACAAAGCGGACATTTCTAAATTGTACTTACAAATAGTATATTTTAGACTTCTAATCAAGGAATTATTGTTTCCCCTTTTAAAACAGTTATAGCTTGGCCAGCAATACTAACACGATCAGAATCCTTATAATAAGTCACTTTCAATACTCCCCCTCGTTTTGAAAGTTGACGCGCTATCATAGATTTTTTCCCTAGAATCATTGACCATAATGGGGTTAACCTGCAATGAGATGAACCACAAACAGGATCTTCTGGAATCCCAACTTTCGGTGCAAAATATCTTGAAACAAAATCATAGCTTACATTTTCTTTTTCTAACACATGATCATTAGATATTGCTGTAATTGAAATAGCACGACAATCTAATATTTTAAGCAAGTCAAAATCTGGAACACAGTTCCATACTTCTTGCTCTGATTTTAAAATAATTACGTAAATTAAGGTATCCCTATATACTTCTTCAACATTAACATTCCCTAAAACTTTTTTTAGTAAATCAATTTCCGTATGTACTTCGCACTTGGTAACTTTGCAAGCTGGGAAATCCATAACAAGCCAGTTTCCATCTTTTTTTACAGTTAAATTCCCAGCTATTGATTTGAATTCAACACAATTTTTCACTAATTTTTTTTCAAAAAGAAAATGAGCAGAAGCCAAAGTTGCATGCCCGCAGATTGGAGCTTCATCTTCTGGAGAAAACCAGCGAATATGATAATTATTTTCGCTGATCTTTTTTAAAAAAGCAGTTTCAGACCAATGCATTTCAAAGGCAATTTTTTGCATAGCTGAATAATCTGGGAAACAATCAACTAAACAAACTCCTGCAGGATTTCCTTTAAAAGGAGAATCCGTAAATGCATCTATAAGCCATAAAGGAAATTTGTACATTAAAACTAATTATAAGAAATCATATTATATAAAATACACTATTTTGCATTCCTTTCCATTAACTATGGAAACTATTTTTTATCATTTTTATAAATAAAAATTAATATTCTAAATTAAATTACTTTAAAATAAGTCTTAATAAGAAGAAATTTTAATAAGAAGAAATCTTAGAAAACTTTTTATATGATTTAATAGTGGACATATCTAAGGTATGAATAATGTCTTTTTTATGAATATTACAAAAATATTGAATTTTGGAAAAAAGCAAAGGATCAAGAGAATTTCCTATAAGAAACACTGTTTCTAACTTGCTAATAAAAAAATTAGTTTCAAGCAATTTTTCAATCAAATTTACACCGCCAATAATAGGAATCCCTTCAATAAATGCTTCATCTGATTCTTTAAAGTCTGATTGTAAATGATTTTTTCTAATTATATTATTTTTGGAAATAAGAAAATATAGATCATCCAAATTGAATTCTGTGTTGGAATCTCTCCAATCATTGGCAATAATGATTACATTATTAAAACGCTTTAAAAAGACAGTTTTGTTATTTTTTAAGAAAATTCTAACTTCATCAGAATTTCCAATAATTAAAACCTCTCTGTTAGTTTTTGCAAAAAATTCAAATATAGATAATGATTTGGCGGAAATTAAAGCTTTTCGTGAAAAATATAATAATATAGTACAAATAAATAAATTTAAAACAGGAGTACTAATTGAAAAACTTTCTAACTGACCAAGTAAAAACATCAAAGGATAAAATATAAGAGTACTTAATGTTAAGGCTAAAAATAAATATGGAGTCTCTTCTTTGGCGTTCTTGCCCGGCGCTGTTATATAAGTTTTAAATACAATAAAAGTTCCAGTAGATGTTAAAAAAAACACAAACATATTTTTTATCAAAAATCCCGAAGAATATTCAAAAAAATTAGTATCAAAAATAAAAGTAGTAATACATAGCGAAAAGAAGGAAATAATACAATCTATTGAAAAAGTTATTCCTTGCGAAATAGAAAAAAAATCATCTATTTTAGACTTATTTGATATAAGATTAATTATACATGTTTTTAATTGTAAAAAAAAATCTTTCAAAAATAAAAAAATATTATTACTAATAAATCTAGCGAAAATTAAAGATGACCATACGATTTTTTTGGCTAATAAATTTATCTTTCTCATAGAGAACCTAAATCCATCCAATCTACCATATGAATTTTATTACATAATCAAAAAAAAACAAGCTTACCAAAACCCCAAAAAAATTGCAGATTCAAACTTCCTGAATTTCAAGAGATTGGCGGCAATTAAAATCTGCATTCTTTGGGGGCTCCGGTATAGCATCTATGCGGCTGCAAGAACGCGTAAATCTATCCATGAACCATTATTCCATGTGTATTCTTCCCCTTCATTAAGCTTTACTATCCAACGAGTAATAGGGGTATTTGTAATTAAATCATTTAAATTATATGAGGTGATTCCTGAATTTGCTTCACGAAGATCCAATGTGTAATTAATATCAGATATAGGTGGAGCTGCTTCTAAAATGCTGTTTATCATATTAATACCTTCATTATAATATAAAACCTTTAATGTACTGTTGGCTGTATCAGAAATTGTTACTAAGTTTAAGTTTGAACCAACGAATGCCTTCTCACCAATTCCCGTGAAATTAATTACACTACCTGGAATTTCTAATGAGGTTAAGCCACAAGCAGAGAATGCCCTATCACCACTTATCAAATTAGTTACACTATTTGGAATTGTTAATGAGGCTAAGTTTGAACAATTTTCGAATGCATAACTATCAATTGTCAAATCAGTTACACTATCTGGGATTGTTAATGAGGTTAAGCCTGAATCCTTGAATGCACTAATACTAATTGTCAAATTAGTTACACTATCTGGAATTGTTAATGAGGTTAAGCTTGTACAAAAATTGAATACACTATCACCAATTGTCAAATCAGTTATGCTATTTGGGATTGTTAATGAGGCTAAACTTGTACAACTTTCGAATGCAGCCATCTCAATTGTTAAATCAGTTACACTATCTGGAATTTCTAATGAGGTTAAGCTTGTACAATTATAGAATGCATTGTAACCAATTTTCAAATTAGTTACACTATCTGGGATTATTAATGAGGCTAAGCTTGAACCAGAGAATGCATTACTACCGATTGTCAAATCAGTTACACCATATGGAATTGTTAATGAGGTTAAGCCTGAA
>JAITOG010000075.1 GCA_031290075.1 Holosporales bacterium
AAAAACGTAAAAGGGGGGGGTGGTAAGTTGCTTAATAGTAAATTTTCAAAAATTAGAATTTCCCGAATATGTTTGTTTCAATTTTGTATCTTTTCCTGTATTTTAATACTACTCTTGAGCCATTGCATTCGTTCCTGCGATGATCTCAATTAATTCTCCAGTTATATTGGCTTGGCGTGTACGATTATATTGTAAAGTTAAAGTATCAATAAGGCTTTCTGCATTCTTTTTGGCTCCTTCCATTATTGTCATCCTAGCAGCATGTTCGCATGTTTCAGACTCAACGAAGGCTCGGCAAATTTTCAAATAAGCTAAGGAATAAATAAGCGAAGGTAAAATATTTTCTTGCGATGGTTCTATGTTTGGAGGATTTTCTATTTTTGCCTCATTTTTATCAAAATTTTTTCTTTTTTCCCAAAAAAATTCCATTTTCTCATCAAAAAAAGGAAAAAGCGGAATATACTCTGCTTTTTGAAACAATGCATTTATAAATTTTCCATAAATTATACTTACAGCTCCCCAATCTCCATCTTTAAGCCAATTTATGGCTTGATTCAAAACAATTGAAGCTAAATCTATATTACTTGCCTTATTGTTAAATCCAAGTCCAGGTATATTGCCTGTACAATCTTTTTCATGTTTTAAAAAGTATTCGGAAGTTTTATATGTAAGTGGAATAAATCTAATGTTTGATTGGTTTTTTTTTTGAGATTGTGCAAAAGCTAAGGCTTCGCGTATAATCGTTAAATTATAATTTCCGCAAAGCCCACGATTAGAGCCTATAACTAAAACAGCATGAGGCTTCGTGTTATCTGCTTCAAAAAAAAACTTTGGAAAAAAGTCAGAAAAATTTTCTCTTATTTCTCTAATGGAATTAAAATTTGCCCACTTAATAGAGTCAATCAAGGTATTTTCATAGTTTCGTATATAAGTTAGAGCAGCCATTGTGTGCCTGAGTTTTGCCGTTGCAATTAATCGCATAGCAGAGGTTAATTTATGCGTTGAACTAACACTTTTTATGCGATTTTTAATATCTTTTAATCCTGTCATAGCTTATTCCAATCTTTTCAATTCTCTTGTTTTTTCATTTTTTTCCAAGTTTCTAAACATCCCTTAATAAAGATATCTAATTCATTTCGCTGTTCTTGGGTCATTACTTTTTCAAGAAGTTCAAATAATTCAGGCTTTGCTTTAATGAGACGAAGATATTCTTTTTCAAATGGTAATATTTCATTAATGCTTAAATTATCTAAATAACCATTTACTCCAAGGTAAATAATAGCAATTTGCTCAGTATTAGACATTGGAGAGTATTGCTGTTGTTTTAAAATTTCTGTTAGGCGCTCTCCCTTTGCTAAAAATTGTTTTGTTGTTTCATCTAAGTCTGAAGAAAATTGAGAAAAAACAGCCATTTCACGATACTGCGCTAAATCTAGCTTTATTCTTCCAGAAACTGCCTTCATTGACTTCTTTTGAGCATTAGATCCAACACGACTAACAGATATTCCAACATTTACTGCAGGGCGAATTCCTTGGTAAAATAAATCTGAATCAAGGAAAATTTGACCATCAGTAATTGAAATAACGTTTGTTGGAATGTAAGCCGAAATATCGCCAGCTTGCGTTTCAATAATAGGAAGTGCTGTCAAGGACCCTCCTCCTTTTTCATCACTTAGCTTTGCAGCGCGTTCAAGCAGCCTTGAATGCAAGTAAAATACATCTCCTGGATATGCTTCTCGCCCTGGAGGGCGTCTTAACAATAGGGACATTTGCCTGTAAGCCACTGCGTGTTTCGATAAATCATCATATGTAATAAGCGCATGCATACCGTTATCACGGAAATACTCTCCCATAGCGCACCCAGTGTATGGAGCAAGATATTGCATGGCGGCTGGTTCTGAAGCTGTTGCAGCAACAATAATTGAAAAGTTAAGAGCTCCAAAATCTTCTAGTGTTTTAACTAACCTAGCAACGGAAGATTGCTTTTGCCCTATAGCCACGTAAATACAAAAAAGCTTATTTTTTTCATCATTTTCCCAATGTGCTTTGCATTGATTAAAAATTGTATCAATAGCTATAGCAGTTTTTCCAGTTTGCCTATCTCCAATAATTAGCTCACGCTGTCCTCGCCCTATAGGAATAAGACTATCTATAACCTTAAGCCCTGTTTGCATTGGTTCACATACAGATTTTCGTTCAATAATTCCTGGGGCTATTTTCTCAATTTGAGAGCGTGAAACATTGGTTAATGGGCCTTTTCCATCAATTGGTTCACCTAAAGCATTAACAACACGTCCCAATAATCCTATGCCAACAGGCGCATCAAGAATCCTATTTGTTCTATGAACAATATCTCCTTCTTCAATCCCGCGGTCTTGCCCTATTAAAACGATTCCAACATTATCTGCTTCCAGGTTCTGAGCCATTCCTTTAATAACTTCTCCTGTTTTAGAAGAAATACATTCAACTAACTCTCCTGAACAAATGTTATCTAACCCCTGAACTCTAATAACGCCATCGCTTACTGACAAAACAACGCCGCTTTCATACGTATCAGCAGTTGGAGTAAATCCTTCAATTTGTTTTTTTAAAAAATCTGATATTTCTGCAACTTTAGCTCTCACTTTTTTTCTCCATTAAATTTTAGTCAAAGTAACTTTTTGCTATTTTAGCAAATTTTTCTATTTGATGTTTTACACTAGCATCTATTGTAACACTATTTGAATGTGCTGTAAGTCCTCCTAATATTGACTCTTTTATCTTAAAAGATATATTTATTTTTTTATGAAAAATATTAGTTAATTTTTCAAAAATATTTGCTTTTTGTTCATTATTTACTTCATCACTAGTATATACCAAAATTGATTCTTGATTTAAATTATCATCTACCAACATTTTAAATAATCTAACAATATCAGGCAAACAATCAATTCGTTTATTATGAGCAGTTAAAAATAAAAAAGAGGAAGTTGTTTTCAGAAAATCGATCTTTTTTAAAAAATCATCGAGCCACTCTGGTTTTAAACGATTTTGAAAAATTCGCAGTATAATTATGCGAAATGGCTGTCCTTTTTCAAGTAATTTTGAAGCAATATTTATTTCTTCTAAAGTTCTTTCCAAAGTTCTATGTTCTAAAGCAACATTGAATAACGCAAGAGCGTATCTTCCAGAAACTGAGCTACACATTGCTTTTAATAAAAAACTATCCATTGTGAAATAAAAAAAAAATCATGTAAACAAATTTTAACATATAGGTATTTAGGATAGGAATATAATATTATGTCAACGTTTACATAAAACTTTTTTATTCTCGGAGGTTGGGTTAGTAAAGCTAGGGTATACAAAGAAATTATTATAAAGAAAATTTTAAAATTCCCATAAAAGAAGGATTTTCTCTAAGTCTTCTCAGACTTTCTAACCATTAATTAATACCCACTTAGAATCATTCCATTCGTACCTCTCGCTATCATTAAGTTTTAATTTCCAAAAAGCATTTCCTATTAATGCATCAAGGCTCACAATGCTTGCGCTAATATCCAATGTGCATGAAGCAGAAAAAGGTGCTATAGAATATGGATCTTTATTTAAAATCTTATTAATTGCGCTAACTGTCTGAGGATTACAAATTTTAAATGTCCATTCTACAACACTATTTGGAATTGTTGTTCCTAAAATAGTTGTAAGATTACCACCATAAAAGTTGCAAACGTTTGTTAAACTTTCAACGCTATTTGGAATTGTTAATGACGTCAAATTTGTACACTCTTTAAATGTATTATTAATTTCCAAATTAGTTACACTATCTGGAATTTCTAATGAAGTTAAGCTTTCGCACCCATAGAATGTCTCTTCACCAATTATCAAATTAGTTACACTATTTGGAATTATTAATGATTTTAAGCTTATACAACCATCGAATGCACTATTGCCAATTTTTAAATTAGTTACACTATTTGGAATTTCTACTAAGGTTAACCTTGAACATCCATAAAATGCTAAATCATTAATGGTCAATTTTGTAACGCTTTCTGGAATCTTTATTGAGGGCAGACCTGAGCTGTTAAAAGCATTATTATCAATTGTTAAATTTGTTACACCATATGGGATTATTACTTCTTTAAGACCGTGTAAACTCGAAAATAAACCAGAAGGAATTGTTGTTAAATCTTTTGGTAAAATAACTTCTTTAATATTAAAATAAGAACAAAAATCTGAAGAAACCTCAAAAGGAAGATTATCGTTTAAGTAGTCTGATCGAATTTCTTTCAAACCTTCATCAAAAATAATTTTTTTCAATAATGGGAGATTTTGATTAGTAAACAATGATCTATAGCTAGAAAAAAGCTCTTTATCAACGATTTCCACCGATCCTGGAATTTTTAGTTCTTTAATATTAGGAAATTTGGCAAGTGCCTCTTTAACGTAGCTGTAGCTTCCTCCAGTAAAGTAGAGTTTTTCTATTTTATCATATAGTTCAGAAGGTAAAGTTGTATCTCCGTTTAAAACAATGAAATTCATCTCTGAATCTCCTAAAATTTTATCAGTATATCCTAATTCTGTATAAAGCGTATCAGCAGCAAAAGCTTCAGTTGGAATGATTGCCCAAGATGCTAAAAGAGAAAAAGAGAAAGGGATAATACCTCTTCTGTAAGTAAAAGTCATGTTGACCCCCTAAAAAATAAAATAAAATAAAACCTATTATTAAAGGTAGGAAAAAAGTGTTTAAAAATAATTAATTTAATAAAGGCACAAAGATAGTTATACCAAACCCCCAAAAAATTGCGGATTCAAATTTCTTTGGTTTCAAGGATTGGCAGCAATTAAAATCCGCATTCTTTGGGGTTTGGGTATAATCAAATGTTTTGGAACATCAAAACCTGTAATTCTCCGCTCTTTACTTTGTACAGAAATGCACTATTACTTTAAAAAAAATGAAAATCCCCCTGAAAAGAAGGATTTTCTGTTGGAATTTACTATTCAATTTGCTCCCAAGTTAAACCATTCCACTCGTATACCCCATCACGAAGCTTTACTCTCCAACGAGTATCACTATTTTGAGTTAAATCATTTAAGGTGATTGCTGGACTTATACTACTAAGATCAAATGTGTAATCGTCATCATCCGATATAGGTGGAGCTGCCTCTAAAATGCTGTTTATCATATTAATACCAGCATTGTTAGTACCTTCATTGTAAAGGTAAACTTTTAATGTCCTGCTGGCTGTATCAGAAATTGTTACTAAGTTTAAGCTTGAATCACAGAATGCATTAGGATCAATTGATCTAATTACGCTATCTGGAATTGTTAATGAAGTTAATTTTGAACAAGAAATGAATGCACTACTATCAATTGTCAAATTAGTTACACTATTTGGAATTGTTAATGAGGTTAAGTTTGTACAAAAACGGAATGCATTAATACCAATTGTCAAATTAGCTACACCATCTGGAATCGTTAATGAGGTTAAGCTTGTACAACTACCGAATGTACCAGCACCAATTGTCAAATCAGTTATGCTATTTGGGATTGTTAATGAGGCTAAACTTGTACAATTATTGAATGCAAAATTACCAATTGTCAAATCAGTTACACTATTTGGAATTGTTACTTTTTCAAGACTCTGTAAATTTAAAAATGAACGACTAGGAATTGTGCTTAAACCTTTTGGGAAGATAACTTCTTTAAGATTGAGAAAATATGTAAAAGGTTGATTGTTTGCTTCAATTCCATTTCCCCCATCCCCCAAAATAACTTTTTCCAATGTTGAAGCACAGTTTGTTAAAAGACT
>JAITOG010000012.1 GCA_031290075.1 Holosporales bacterium
ATTGTGGGGATTACCCACCCAACAATAAAAGATGCTTTGATTGAAAGAGTTGCCAAGAATCCCATGAAAGAAGGGGATTTTATTAAATATTATGTTATGACTGATAGGTTTTCTGGGCATCGGTTGGACCATTTACAAATGGTTCAAATTGAGCTGCCAAGGGCGGAAACTTTGAATTTGTTTCCACCAAACTCTGGGTTTTCGGAGCAGCGCTGGTGGTTAAGTATTTTAAATCATTCAAAAGAATACACAACAAAATATATTGAAAAACTTTATAAGGAGGAGATTATGCCACATGAAATTTATGAAGGGCTGAATCGTATTAAATACGATAAATGGCCCTCAGGATTGAAGGAGAATTATCAACATGATCTGGCTGAAATGAGGAGAATTTACGATCCTCAGATTACTATGGACCTGAATACTGCTATTGAAAAAGGGATTTCTATTGGAGAAGCAAGAGGGATTTCTATGGGAAAACAGGAGGGGATTTCTATGGGAAAACAGGAGGGAATCAAAAATATGGCATTAAAAATGCTAAAAAGAGGTGTAAGTATAGCGGAAATTGCTGATATTACTGAACTCTCCGAACAAGAAATATTACAGCTGAAAAAATAATGAATCAAGATAGCTTGCGCGAATAATAGGCAAGTAAGGATTGCCTACTAAATGGATACTTATATACCATTAGAACATTGGATTTTTTCATGTTCATCATGAGCAGATTCGCTGAAATTCCCAACCTGAGTTTCACTGCGATTAGATATTATTGATGCGTAATATATCAACAGCATTAAAACTTTCCATTATATCACATGGTGTCCTTCCCAAATTATCTCTAGCATATACATTTGCTTCAGCTTGAATTAATGCTCTAGCAACTTCTATATGATCATTAAGAGCTGCTACATGAAGTGGGGTATTTCCCAAATTATCTTTAGCATTTACATTTGCAATATAACGTAATGCTCTAACAACTTCTATATGATTATTAAGAGTTGCTACATGAAGTGGGGTATTTCCCAAATTATCTTTAGCATTTACATTTGCAATATGACGTAATGCTCTAACAACTTCTATATGATCATTAAGAGCTGCTACATGAAGTGGGGTATTTCCCAAATTATCTTTAGCATTTACATTTGCAATATAACGTAATGCTCTAACAAATCTTACATTACCATTTTTAGCTGCCCAACGAAGTAATATATTTCTACTCAATACACAACCCAAAAGAGCAGTACCTCCAAAAACAGCACTTGCATATCTTACTTTATGCTTGCGTATACTAGTAAATACCGGTTCCATTGTACTAGCTGATTCGTAGGTGAATATGCTTACTCCAACAACAAACAGCGCAGTTTTATAAAATCCTTTCATTTTCTATATTTCCTTTAAAATAATCTAGCAAAGGTGATTATAATAATAATAATAATAATAATGTTCCTTCTACATTTCAAGTTTTATTTTAATTTTTTTCAGCACATTGTATACCTATTCGTGTTAGAATATTGGATTTTTTATGTTCAGCGTTGGCAGATTTGCTAAGGTTTCCAACCTGAGTTTCACTCATAATTGTATTATCAAAATGTGATTAACTAATTTAGTTAGATCGAATTATTGGTGAGTGGCCATCAATAGAATTTACAGACTTTCGTAACTCAATTTCTTTTAGAAAAGTTGAAGGAGTATCCGGACTAATTGAAAGATATAAAATCCAAAGCTTTCAATGGAATCCCAAGCGCAGAATCGGAGCGCAGTGAACGTACATAGGCATTGGGAGAATTAATTCTCCCAAACTTCCATGAAGCCATAACATAAATTGCGTTATACCCAAACCCCAAAAAATTGCGGATTCAACTTCTTGGGTTTCAAGGATTGGAAGCAATTAAAATCCGCATTTTTTTAGCAGTATATTATATTATCTCTTTGAGAACTGGAAGCACTTTCTCGCCTTTGGATGGCCATATTTTTTGCGTTCTACAACTCTACTATCACGGGTTAAGAAACCTCCGCGCTTAAGGATGATACGTAATTCCGGCTCATAAAGGGCAAGTGCTTTACTTATTCCATGTCTAACGGATCCAGCTTGTCCAGATAAGCCCCCCCCTCTTACAGTACAAAAAACATCATATTGACCAAGTCTATTAACCACCTTAAGTGGTTGATCTATCAACATTTGAAGCACAGGACGAGCAAAGTATTCATCGCGTGACCTTCCATTAACAGAAATAATACCAGATCCAGGTTTTAACCAAACTCTGGCTATTGCATTTTTTCTTTTTCCAGTTGCGTATGAGCGCCCAAACTTATCTATTTTTTGCTCATAAACTTTTCTAGGTTTTTCAGCAGAAATTGGTAAAACCATATCCTCTTTTTGAATACTTGGCGAAATATTTTTTAGGCCTTCAGTAAGGGAGCTTAGCCGTTCAAGTTTTTCATTATTCATGTTTTAAGACCTCCTACTATTTTTAGAATTTAACTCAGCAATATTTAAAACTTCTATTTTTTGCGCTATATGCGGATGCTCAGTTCCAGCATATATTTTTAGCTTTTTCAAAATTTTATTTCCAAGTGGACCATCTGGCATCATCCTTTCAACAGCCTTTTCTATAATTCTTTCAGGAAAACGACCAGTTAAAATTTGGTTTGCTGTGCGCTGCTTAATTCCTCCGGGATATCCAGTGTGCCAATAATACACTTTATCTTGCAATTTTTTCCCCGTTAAGTGTACTTTTGAAGCATTTACAATAATAACGTGATCTCCACAATCGTTATTAGGAGTAAATATAGGTTTATTCTTTCCTCTTAAAATATTTGCAACAATACTTGCTAACCGTCCAAGTACTATACCTTCTGCATCTATTAAAATCCATTTTCGTTCGCAATCTGGAATGCTGCATGATGGAGTATATTTTTTCGTAGGCACGGATTTTCTCCAAATAAAAATCTTTAGTCTAATTATGCTTAGTTTATATATTAAAATCAATAAAAAACTTCTACTCTCCAAAAAATATGGAATGCATAAGCGGTATTTATTTACCGTGAAAAATACACCCAAAAATTAGGGTATAAAACCTATATACCCAAACCCCAAAAAATTGCGGATTCAAACTCTTGGGTTTCAAGGATTGGCAGCAATTAAAATCCGCATTCTTTGGGGGCCCCAGTATATTCCCATAATGCGGCCTTCAATTCA
>JAITOG010000038.1 GCA_031290075.1 Holosporales bacterium
AAGAAGCCATTATGTTTTTGAGATTTTTGAAATATATAAAATTTTAGATAAATACTTGTGAACTACATATTTTACTCTTGATTTTAAAAAAAATTCCATTTTTTACTTGAAATTTAAAAGAAGCATATATTATATTAACTATATTGTTGTTTGGTTAATTATTTTAAAGGAGATATAAAATGAAAAGATTTTATAAAACTATGGCGCTTGTTTCATTATTGGGGATAAGCAATCTTTCTTGCGGGGAATTGGGCGACGCAAGGGCAGATACAAAGGCTATAGATATACAACTTTGGGAAGCAGTTTATCAGAATAAGCCTAAAGAAGTTAAAGGATTACTTAGAGCTGGAGTAGATATAGAGGCTCAAAATGAATATGGACTTACCCCACTTCATTACGCAGCTTTTAGAGGGCATACAGAAATTGTTGAAATATTACTTGCTGCTGGAGCAAATAAAGAAGCTAAAAATATTATTGGAAAGACACCACTTCATATAGCAGTTTATAGTGGGAATGTATTGGGGAGTACAGAATCTGTTAAAGTATTCCTTGCTGCTGGAGCAAGTAGAAAAGCTAGAGCTTATGATGGAAAGACACCACTTGATAGAGCACCTTCTGAAGAGTTAAAGAGGTTGTTAGCCTAATTAATTATAGCAGGCAATAATGGAAATAGGCCTTTAGGATTTTACTGAAAGGTTAGGATAAAGGCGTTGTATGAATCTTTCTAAATTACTTCTTATACCAAAATTCACATTTAATTAGACAGATCGTGTTTGTGAACCTCCTACAAATTATTAGGTTGTGGAAAATCATCTGCATTATTAATCATGAATTTTGGTATTAGTTTGTTATTGGGCAATTGTAATTTTTGAAGTACAAAGAATGATGAGGGTTATTTAGGAAGATCAAGCTTTTATTTTTGCTTTTATTTTTCCGCCAAAATCATCAATCATCTAGGTGAAGTGGGATATAAGCATGGCTAAGTCTATATGCTTTATAAAATTATTTTTTTTATAATTGTTCTTTTAAATATTGAGACATTACTTGTTTTATACACAAACAGAATATTTGCAAAAAAGTATAACAACCCAAAAAAAGTAACCCTGTTCATTAATTGATTTTTACAATTTTGGGCCTCTGCGCTGCAGAGCCTTCAAAGGCCGAAAAGTTAAATGTGAACACAGTTAGTATTTAGGACTTTAGCCTTCATCACCCAACGGTTTTTCAAAAAGCTCTTTAAAAGCGTCAGTGGTCAGGGGGAGAATAAAATAAATCTTTGCTAAAAGAAATTGCTAAAAGAAATAATGTTGTTTAGAATTAGAGATAGGTTGAAAAAAAAAATAAAAATAACCAAATAATGCCCTTGACGAGGTATTATTTTCTTTATAGAATTTATATTGTTTGGCTAAGAGAATTTTGTTGTTTATTTTTTTGTATTGCTTTCAGGTGGAGTTTTAAATGCCAACTATTAATCAGTTGATAAGAAAACCGAGGTCTTCTCGTGGAGTAAAAAATAAGGTACCGGCGCTTATTGGTTGTCCTCAACGGCGGGGTGTGTGTACGCGTGTATTTACAACAACACCAAGAAAACCTAACTCTGCTATGCGTAAAGTTGCTCGTATTAAATTAAATAATGGGTTTGAGGTTACAGGATACATTCCTGGGGAAGGGCATAATTTGCAAGAACACTCTGTTGTCCTTATTCGAGGAGGAAGAGTTAAGGACTTGCCTGGTGTTCGTTATCACATAATACGAGGAACATTGGATACTCAAGGTGTGAAGAATAGAAAACAAGCCAGGTCTAAATATGGGGCAAAACGGCCAAAGTGATTTTGTTGGGCAACTTGATTAAGTTGTCTTTTTTATTTTATATGGATATTTTTAGGGATTTAGAAAGGGTTTTATTATGTCAAGACGGCATGCAGCAATAAAAAGAGAAGTTTTACCAGATCCAAAATTTGGAGATATTGTTTTAACAAAATTTATGAATAGTCTTATGTATGCGGGTAAAAAATCTGTTGCTGAGCGCATTGTATATAAAGCTCTTGATAAAATTCATGGAAAAAATGGAAAAAGTGGGTTAGAACTATTTCATCAAGCTTTAGAGATTGTTAGGCCAACAGTTGAGGTTCGTTCTCGGCGTGTTGGGGGAGCAACTTACCCGGTGCCTACGGAGGTTAGGCCAGATAGAGCGCAGGCTCTTTCTATTAGGTGGATTATTACTGCAGCGCGCAAACGTTCTGAACATACAATGGTTGACCGTATGGCTGCTGAGTTTTTGGATGCCGTTAATGAAAGGGGAGAAGCTGTTAAAAAGCGGGAAGTGACCCATAAAATGGCAGAAGCAAATAAAGTATTTGCTCATTATCGTTGGTAGGGGGAAGGGAGTTATGAGTGAACATGGAAAAGTTGTACAGCTTTCAAAATATAGAAATATAGGAATTATGGCGCATATTGACGCCGGAAAAACAACAACAACAGAAAGAATTTTATTTTACACAGGAAAATCTCATAAAATTGGGGAAGTTCATGATGGGGCTGCTACAATGGACTGGATGGAACAAGAGCAGGAGCGTGGAATAACAATTACTTCTGCAGCGACTACTTGTTTTTGGGGTGATTACAGGATTAATATTATTGATACGCCGGGACACGTTGATTTCACAATTGAAGTGGAACGTAGTTTACGTGTTCTTGACGGAGCAGTTACAGTTTTTGATGGTGTTGCTGGTGTTGAGCCTCAATCTGAAACTGTTTGGCGGCAGGCTGATAAATATAATGTGCCACGTATCTGTTTTGTTAATAAAATGGATAGAATGGGTGCCAATTTTCAGCGTTGCGTTGATATGATTATTGACCGGTTAGGTGCAAATCCTTTGGTTTTGCAATTACCAATAGGTATAGAGGCTGATTTTAAAGGTGTTGTTGACATTGTTAAAATGAAAGGAGTTATTTGGGAGGGCGATGAAAATGGGGCTCTCATGAAAGATATTGAAATTCCTGCAGATTTAAAAGCTCATGCGGAAGAGCTTCACAGCAAAATGTTAGATACTGTTGCTGAAATGGATGATACAGTTATGGAAGCTTATCTTAACGGGGAGAAAATTTCAGAGGAAAATATTAAACTTTGTATTCGTAAAGGAGTTTTAATAGGGAAATTTGTTCCAGTTTTTTGTGGTTCTGCATTTAAAAACAAGGGAGTTCAAAAGATTTTGGATGCTGTTGTTGATTATTTACCATCTCCATCAGATTTGAAATTTGTTAAGGGAACAAATATGAATACAGGTGAGGAGATTACAAGGAATCTTGATGAAAAAGAATCCTTTTCTGGTTTAGCCTTCAAAATTGCTACAGACCCATTTGTTGGTTCTATTACATTTGTTAGAATTTATTCTGGGATATTAGAGTCTGGTTCTTCAGTATTAAATTCCTCCCGCGATAAAAACGAAAGGGTAGGGCGCATGCTTTTAATGCACGCTAATAACCGTGAAGATATAAAAATTGCTAAAGCTGGGGATATAGTTGCTTTATGTGGATTAAAAAATACTGGGACTGGTGATACACTTTGTTCGCAAAATAAGCCAATTATTTTGGAAAAATTAGAATTTCCGGATCCTGTTATTGAAATTGCAATTGAGCCACAAACGAAAGCTGATCAAGAAAAGATGGGGATAGCTCTTTCGCGTTTAGCTTCTGAAGATCCTTCTTTTAAGATTTGTACCGATCAAGAAACGGGGCAGACCGTTATAAAAGGGATGGGAGAACTTCACTTAGAAATAAAGGTTGATATTTTAAAGCGCGAGTATGGGGTGAATGCAAATGTTGGTGCTCCGCAGGTTGCTTATAGAGAAACAATTACAAAGACTGGGGAAATTGATTACACGCACAAAAAGCAATCTGGTGGTGCTGGGCAGTTTGCGCGTATTAAATTAATTTTTGAGCCACTCGCTCCAGGATCAGGTTTTCAGTTTGAGAGTAAAATTGTTGGTGGTGCAGTTCCTAAGGAGTATATTCCAGGGGTTCAAAAAGGGCTTGAGGCTTCTATTGGTACCGGTGTTATTGCTGCGTTTCCTATGGTAGATTTTAAGGCGACTTTAGTGGATGGAGCTTTCCACGATGTTGACTCTAGCGTTTTAGCTTTTGAAATTGCAGCAAGGGCAGCTTACAGAGAAGGCATTGGGAAGTGTGCTCCTAAACTGTTGGAGCCTATCATGAAAGTTGAGGTTGTAACCCCTGAGGATTATATGGGGGATGTTATTGGAGATTTGAACAGTCGTCGGGGGCAAGTATCTGGAATGGATCAACGAGCGAATGCTAGGGTAATTAGTGCAATGGTTCCTCTTGCAAATATGTTTGGATATGTTAATACTTTAAGATCCATGTCTCAGGGAAGGGCACAGTTCAGTATGGAATTTGGTCACTATGAACAGGTTCCGCAGCAAATTGCCGATGAAATAAAGGCAAAGAATGGATAGTAGTAAAGGTTGTTAGGTTTTTTTTCTTTAGGAGAACAAGATTATGTCAAAAGCAAAATTTGAGAGGACTAAGCCTCATTGTAATATAGGAACGATTGGACACGTTGACCACGGTAAAACATCGCTGACAGCGGCTATAACTAAAGTTTTAGCTGAAAAAGGACAGGCTTCATACACAGCGTATGATGAAATAGACAAGGCTCCGGAAGAAAAAGCTCGTGGTATTACGATTTCTACAGCGCACGTTGAATATGAAACAGATAAGCGCCATTATGCGCACGTTGACTGTCCTGGACATGCTGATTATGTTAAGAACATGATTACGGGGGCTGCTCAGATGGATGGAGCGATTCTTGTTGTTTCTGCTGCAGATGGAGCTATGCCTCAAACTCGTGAGCATATAATTTTAGCTCGTCAGGTTGGTGTTCCAGCGCTTGTTGTTTACATGAATAAAATGGACCAGGTTGATGATCAGGATTTGGCTGATTTAGTTGAAATGGAAATTAGGGAGTTATTAACTTCGTATGAATTTCCAGGAGAGAAAATTCCTGTTATCCGTGGATCTGCTGTTTGTACTTTGGAAGATAAAAATCCTGAACTTGGCAAGGAATCCATTTTGAAATTAATGGATGCTGTTGACGAATATATTCCTCAACCAGAGCGTCCAAAAAACAAGCCATTTTTGCTGCCAATTGAGGATGTTTTCTCAATTTCAGGAAGAGGTACAGTTGTTACTGGTCGTGTTGAAACAGGAATTTTAAAGGTTGGTGATGAAGTTGAGATTGTTGGTCTTCGTCCAACAGCTAAAACCGTTGTTACTGGTGTTGAGATGTTCCGTAAATTGCTTGACCAAGGTGAAGCTGGTGATAACATCGGAGCTTTGCTTAGAGGTACAAAAAAGGAAGAAGTTGAGCGTGGACAAGTTTTAGCTGCTATAGGGTCAATTACTCCTCACACAGAATTTGAAGCAGAGGTTTACGTTATGACTAAAGAGGAAGGGGGACGTCATACTCCATTTTTCTCAAATTACAGGCCTCAATTTTACTTCCGTACAACCGATGTAACTGGAACGGTTACATTAGCCCCAGGTGTTGAAATGGTTATGCCAGGTGATAACGTTAGAATAAAGGTTGAATTATTAGCACCAATTGCTATGGATGAGAAGTTGCGTTTTGCTATAAGAGAAGGTGGAAGAACAGTTGGATCTGGTGTTGTTTCAAAAATTATAAAATAGAGATTTAATTTATTTAAGGTATAGAGAGAGTTATTATGTCAAGCCAATTTATTAGAATCAAGCTTTATGCTTATGATCACAGACTGCTTGATCAATCAGTAAAGGAGATTGTGAACACAGTTAAGCGTTCGGGGGCTCATTTGTTGGGACCAATTCCAATTCCTACACGCATTAAGAGGTTTACTGTAAACCGCTCTCCTCATATTGATAAAAAGTCGCGTGAGCAGTTTGAAATTCGAATCCATAAAAGAATTATTGATATTATGGATTGGCTTCCTCAGACTGTTGATGCTTTAATGAAACTAGATCTTGCTTCTGGTGTTGGTGTTGAGATAAAGTTGTAGGTTTATTATGAGAACAGGATTAATTGCGGAAAAAATTGGAATGACTCAGCTGTTTACTGATGCTGGAATTCAAGTTCCTGTTACTGTGTTACGTGTTGAAAAGTGCACAGTTTTGGAACAAAAAACAAAGGAATTTCACGGTTATTCAGCTGTAAAATTAGGAGCTCGTCCTATTCCAGCTAATAGGTTGAATTTGCCATTACGTGGGTACTATGAAGCAAAAAAGATAGAAGCTCAAAAGATTTCAAAAGAATTTCGTATAACAGAAGATTCTTTTCCTGAAATTGGTATAGTTCTTTCAGCATCTCATTTTGCAGAGGGGCAGCTTGTTGATGTTACGGGGATTTCTAAAGGTAAGGGATTTGCTGGGGCTATGAAACGTCATGGTTTTAGTGGTCTGCGAGCTACTCATGGTGTTTCTATTAGTCACAGAAGCCATGGATCTACCGGAAATCGTGAAGAGCCAGGAAAGGTTTTTAAAAACAAAAGAATGGCAGGACATATGGGACACGTTCAGGTGACAAAGTTGAACCTGCTCGTGCATTCTATCGATTCTGACAGAAATTTATTGTATATAAAGGGGAGTATACCTGGATCTAAAGGAAGTATTGTTTTTGTACGAGATGCAATTAAATCAGGTAAATAGGTAATATTATGAAAATAGATATTTTAAATACAGAATATAAGTTAAGTGGATCCATTGAATTAAGCGATGCGGTGTTTGATGTTGAGCCTCGTGTTGATATTTTGAGTCGTGTTGTACGTTGGCAATTGGCGAAGCGTAGGGCAGGGACTCATTCAGTGAAAACAATAAGTGATGTTAGCGGTTCTGGAAAAAAAATTGTTAAGCAAAAAGGATCTGGAGGGGCGCGTCATGGATCAAAACGTGGTACGCAGTTTCGTGGTGGTGGAATTGTTTTTGGGCCAGTTCCCCGTGATTATGAATTTTCTTTGCAAAAGAAAGTTCGTAAGCTTGGGCTTCGTATGGCAATTGCTGATAAAATTAAATCAGAAGAGGTTGTTGTTTTACAAAATTTTGATTTTTCTATATCAAAAATTAAAGATTTTTCAAAGTTGTGTAAAGAAAATGGGGTTAATTCAGCTTTGTTTGTGGATGGTGAAATAAAAGAAGATTTTTTGAGAGTTACTAAAAATAGTCAAAATTATGATGTGATTCCTCAAATTGGGCTTAATGTTTATGATATTTTAAAAAAAGATAGGCTTATTCTAACGGTTTCAGCTGTTGAAAAGCTCCAAGAGAGGTTAGCATAATGGCAAGCATGGCAGAAAATAGGACTGTTTTTAAGGATTATGATATTTTACGTTATCCTATAACTAGCGAAAAATCGATGAAATCAGGTGGAAGCAATCAATACTTTTTTGTTGTTGATAAAAAAGCAACAAAACAAGATGTTAAGAATGCTGTTGAACGAATTTTTGAAGTGAAAGTTAAATCTGTTAATACACTTATAAGGAAAGGAAAAGTAAGAACTTTTAAAGGACATTTAGGACGGCTTTCTGACACAAAAAGGGCGATGGTTTGCTTAGAGAATGGGCATAGTATTAGATTTGTATCTGGAGTTTAATTATGGCACTAAAACAATATAATCCTTGTACATCTGGGCAAAGACAATTAATTAATATAGATCGATCTGAATTGTGGAAAGGGCGTCCCCTTCATGTATTAACGAGCGGATTGAATAAAGCAAGTGGACGCAATAATTTTGGGCGTATTACAAGTCGCCATAGAGGTGGAGGACATAAACGTTTATATAGGCAAATTGATTTTCTTAGAGATAAAAAGGGAGTTGTTGGAGTTGTTGAGCGTGTAGAATATGATCCAAACAGGACCGGTTTTATTGCTTTAATTAAATACACAGATGGTGAGTATCGCTATATATTATTGCCTAATAAATTAAAGGTTGGTGATAATGTGGTTTCCGATGATGTAACTGATTTAAAGCCTGGAAATTGTATGTTACTTAAAAATATTCCACTTGGAACTGTTGTTCATAATGTTGAAATGAAGCTAGGAAAGGGCGGGCAGCTTGCACGTTCTGCAGGGAATAGAATTCAAATTATGGGAAGAGATGGCGGGAATGTTATTTTGAAAATGCCATCTGGCGAAGTACGTATAATCCGAGGGGAATGCAAAGCAACTGTTGGAGAAGTTTCTAATGCTGATAATCAGAACAGAAGCTATTCTAAAGCTGGGCGTATGCGTTGGTTAGGAGTTAGACCGCAGACAAGAGGTATAGCAATGAACCCAGTTGATCACCCTCATGGGGGGCGCGCAAATGGTGGTGTTCATCCAAGTACTCCTTGGGGTGTGTGTACAAAGGGAAAGAAAACAAGGAAGAATAAATCAACAAATAAGTATATAGTAAAGAGAAGAAAGTAATTTTTATAAAGCAATGTAATTGTATTTGGTTGACTAATTGGTGTTTTGTTTGGTAGTCTGAAAAGATCAGAAGAGGTTTTGGTTAAGTTTTTTAGGAGAAAATTGTGGCTAGGTCAGTTTGGAAAGGTCCATTTTTTGAAAAATATTTGTTGAAAAAGGTTGAGGTAGTGCAGACGTCTGGACGTAAAGATGTTATAAAAACTTGGTCTCGGAGGTCAACGATTATTCCGCAGTTTGTTGGTGTTACGTTTGGTGTTCACAATGGTCACAAATTTATCCCTGTTTTTGTAACTGAAAATATGGTTGGCCATAAATTGGGAGAATTTGCTCCAACACGTACTTATCATGGTCACGTAGTAGATAAAAAGAAGTAAGAATTATGGAAATAAGAGCAGTTTTAAAAAAAATCAGAGTTAGTACGCGAAAATTAAATTTAGTAGCTACGGAGATACGTGGAATGAGTACTAAGTTTGCTTTACGATATTTAGAAGTTTGTCCAAAACGAATTGCTAAAGATGTGCGAAAATTATTAGTTTCTGCTATTGCAAATGCAGAGAATAATTATGGAATTGATGGATATCTTTACGTAAAAGAAGCGTTTGTAGGACAAGGATTAAGATTAAAGAGGTTTGTTGCAAGAGGAAGAAGTCATGCGAATGTTCTTGAAAAACCTTTTAGTCGTTTAACAATTAAACTTTCAGATGGAGAGGATGAGGTATGGGGCAGAAGGTAAATCCAATTGGAATGCGAATAGGAATCAATAAAACGTGGGATTCCTGTTGGGTAAACAAGCGGGGTTATGCTGCATGTTTACATCAAGATATAGCAATTCGTAATTATATTTATAAAAAATTAGGGCAAGCTGGTATTTCCAGAATCGTTATTGAAAGACCTGATAAAAAAGCATGTTTAACTATACATGCGGCTCGTCCAGGTATTTTAATTGGTAAGAAAGGTGTAGATATTGAAAATCTTAAACAAATGATTACCAAAATGACTAATTCGGAAGTTTCTATTAATATAGTTGAAGTAAGGAAGCCTGAGGTTGATGCTAAGTTAATTGCTGACGGAGTTGCCCAACAAATAGAAAATCGTACTCCTTTTAAAAGAGCTATGAAGCGCGCTATGCAATCTGCGATGAGGCTTGGAGCTTTAGGAATTCGTATAAATTGCTCTGGACGTTTAAATGGAGCAGAAATTGCTAGGATGGAATGGTTCCGTGAAGGGCAGGTTCCTCTTCATACATTGAAAGCTGATGTTGATTTTGGTCTTGGCGTAGCTAAAACTACCTATGGAGTTTGTGGGGTAAAAGTTTGGGTATATAAAGGGAATGTGAAAGGATACAGTCAAAATACTGCAGAAAAAGGACATGATTCTCATGGAAAAGTACCTGGAAGTGGATGGCAAGAAAAAGATAAGCGTAATGCTAAAAAATCGCATGTTCCTGAATCGCGCAGAAATCAACAAGGAGGAGCAACTGAGACAATTGAGCATAGCGAAGTGTTGTGTAGTGCACCTGTGGTTGAAAATGTTGAAATGCAGAGTAGTGTAGTTGATAAGGTTTAAATATGTTAGCACCGAAGAAAACAAAATTTAGAAAAGCTTTTAAGGGGCGTATTCATGGGCTGGCTCGTTCGGGAACTGAAGTGGCTTTTGGAATATACGGCTTAAAAGCTTTGGAGCCTGCAAGAATTACAGCTAGGCAAATTGAAGCGGCGCGTCGTACAATTACAAGGTATATGCGTCGTGCAGGGCGTCTTTGGATAAGGATTTTTCCAGATGTTCCGGTTTCAAGAAAGCCAGCCGAAGTTCGTATGGGAAGTGGAAAAGGATCACCAGAATATTGGGTTTGCAGAGTTAAGCCGGGAAGAATTTTATTTGAGTTAAATGGGGTTTCTGAGGAAATTGCTCAAGAAGCTTTCCAATTTGCTGCTGCAAAATTGCCTATTGATGTAAAGTTTGTAAAGCGTATTGGAATTTGAGGTAATATGTTTTTTGAAGTGTTAAAAAATAAAACTCTGGCTGAATTGTATAAGCTATTAGAAGATAGAAAAAAAGAGCAACTTAATATGCGCATACAGATGAGAACATCGCAAGAATTTAAGGCTCATAGAATAAAAGAGGTTCGTCGTGATATTGCGAAAATACAAACTCGCATTGTGCAAAAAAAATCTGAAGGAGTGATGTAATATGCCTAGTAGAATTTTAACTGGAACGGTTGTGTGTGATAAATGTGATAAGACTGTGGCTATTAGAGTTGTAAACAGCGTTTTGCATCCTTTGTATAAAAAAATGTGTCGCCGTCATAAAAAATATTTAGCGCATGATGAGTTTAATGTTTATAAAGTTGGCGATGTTGTTAGTATTATAGAATCTAGGCCATTTTCAAAGAATAAAAAATGGGTTGTTATTAATAATAATACGGCACTGCAAGAGAGTTAAGGGGGTTTGGTGAATTATGATTCAAGTAGAGACAAGATTAGAAGTTGCAGATAATTCGGGGGCTAAAGAAATTATGTGTATTAAAGTGTTAGGTGGTTCAAAGCGCCGATATGCGTCTGTTGGAGATGTTATTGTGATATCTGTAAAAAAAGCAATTCCTAATGGAAAAGTAAAAGAAGGAGAAGTTTTGAAAGCTGTTATTGTAAGGACTAAGCAACCTTTAAAAAGGTCTGATGGTTCATTGATTTCTTTTGATTCTAATGCTGCTGTTTTACTTACAAAGCAAGGAGAACCTATTGGAACACGTATTTTTGGGCCAGTAACTCGTGAACTTCGTGCTTGTGGACAAATGAAAATACTTTCTTTAGCTCCGGAGGTTTTATAATGACTAAGCCAAATTTTAAAGTAAAAAGAGGAGATTTTGTTCAAGTAATGGTTGGCCGTTATAAAGGGAAAACAGGAACGGTTAAGAAAGTATTCCTTGACGAAGCGAAGGTTATTGTTGAGGGGGTAAATAGGGTTGTGCGCTTTATGCGGCCAACGCAAGCTTGCCCTGAAGGAAAAGTTTCCAAGACTATGCCAATACATATATCAAACGTTGCGCTTGTTGATTCTTCAACAGATAAGCCGGGAAAAGTAGAATATAAAATTGGAAAAAATGGAAAGAAAGAGAGATTTTTCAAGAAATCTGGTAATATTATCGAGAGGAATTTTAAATAGTTTTGTTTATTTGATTTTAGCGCTGTTACGTTAAATACAATAGGATATGGAAATGAAGGAAGAAGAAAAGGTAATTTTAAAAAATGGTTTAAAAGAGCGTTTTTATAACGAAATTAAACCAAAATTAGCAAAAGAGCTTGGGATTAAAAATAAATTTCAAATTCCATATGTAACTAAAGTTGTGCTTAATATGGGAGTTGGCGAGGCTTCGCAAGATAGTAAAAAGTTAGATGTTGCTCTTGAGGAGCTTAGTATGATTGCGGGGCAGAAAGCTGTTTCTACAAAAGCAAAAAAGTCTATTGCAACTTTTAAAATTAGGGTAGGGATGTCAATTGGGGCGAAAGTTACATTACGCGGTGATAAAATGTATGAATTTTTAGATCGTTTAATAAATATTGCATTGCCTCGGGTTCGTGACTTTCGCGGCTTTTCAACAAGAAGTTTTGATGGTCATGGAAATTATTCTTTGGGAATAAGGGAACATATTATATTTCCTGAAGTTAATTATGATAAAGTGGATAAGATTAAAGGTATGGATGTTACTATTTGTACAAGTTCAAATGATAACAAAGCCGCTTTTTCTTTATTAAAAATGTTAAATTTGCCGATTGGTTGATTGGGAGAGTATTTATGGCTAAATTGAGCGCTGTTGAGAATAATAGAAGGAAATTGCGAATGATAAAGAGTAAAGCTGTAGCGCGGGCGGCCTTGAAAGATATTATTCGTAAAGAAGGGATAAGTTTTACAGATCGTTTAGCTGCTGTTCATAAGTTAGCTGAAATGCCTCGTAATTCTTCGCGTGTACGTTATCGTAACCGATGCGAAATTACAGGGCGGCCACGTGGTTTTTATAGGTATTTTAAGATGTCTAGGATTTCGTTAAGAGATTATGCTTCTTCTGGTTTATTGCCAGGAGTTACAAAGGCAAGTTGGTAATTGAGGATTATTATGTTAATTATGGACCCAATAGGAGATTTAATAACAAGAATACGTAATGGACAAAAGGCCAGGAAGATTCATGTGGGGAGTCCTTCATCGAAAGAGAGGGAGTCTATTCTAAAAGTTCTAGTTTCTGAAGGATATATTTCTAATTATACAAAAGAAAAGGATAAGAAAGGATTTGACGTTCTTCAAGTTAAATTAAAGTATATTAATGGATGCGGAGCGATTAAGTCTATTAAACGTGTATCAAAACCTGGGCGCAGAATTTATTCCTCTGTTGAAAAATTAAAACCTGTTTATAATGGTTTAGGGGTTAATGTTTTATCGACTTCGAAAGGAATAATGTCTGACGTTGAAGCTAAAAAAGCTTCAGTTGGTGGTGAAGTGCTTTGTATGGTTTTTTAAGCTTTATTGTATATAGGAAAGATTTATGTCAAGAGTAGGTAAACATGAAATAAAATTCCCGCAAGGCATTACAATGATGCAAGAAGGAAGTTTATTAAAATTTAAAGGTAAGCTTGGGGAGGATGCTATAGAGATACCTTCATGTGTAGAAATTTTAAAAATTGAAGCTGGCCTTAAGGTAGCTTCAAAAGATAATACAAAGTTTGCTCGTTCAATGTGGGGAACCATTCAGCGGAGAATTTCAAATATAGTAAAGGGATTGACTGAAGGTTTTACTGTTTCTCTAAAATTAGAGGGAGTTGGTTATAAAGCGGCTATTTCAGGAAATAAGTTAACACTTCAGCTTGGTTACAGTCATGATATTGTGTATCCAATTCCAAATGGTGTTACAATTAAATGTTCGGAGCCTACAGTAATTATGATTACCTCTTCGTCAAAACAGCAAGCGGGTGAAATAGCGGCGGTTTTAAGATCTTATAGAAAGCCTGAGCCATACAAAGGGAAAGGGGTTATACGGGTTGGTGAGTTTGTAGTTAGAAAAGAGGGTAAAAAGAAATAATGTTGTCATCTTCTGAATTACGTTTACGCAGAAAAAGTAGGCAGCGTGTTAAGATTCACGGTGTTATTGGGCAGCGCTATCGCTTAAGTGTTCATAGAACAGGGCGGCATATATATGCGCAGATAATAGATGATAGTAAGTCTGTAACTTTGGTTGCAGCTTCAACTTTGAGCCCAGAATCTCGCGAAATTAAAAATGGCGGGAATAAAGCCGCTGCAGCGTTTATAGGTGAGCTTATTGCTAAAAAGGCAAAAGAAAAAAATATTTCAGCTGTTGTTTTTGATAGATCAGGATTTCTTTATCATGGACGCATTAAAGCTTTAGCAGATAGTGCAAGAGAACATGGCTTAGTTTTTTAGAGAAAATAGGAATTTAAAGGAAAAATATATGGCAAAAAATTCAGTAGAACGGAATAAAGAACGAAATCATGAAGAGCAACAACAACTTGTTGAAAAATTGATTAATGTTAGGCGTGTTACTAAAGTTGTAAAAGGTGGTAAAACATTACGTTTTTCTGCTCTTGTCATTGTTGGAGATGGAAAGGGGCATGTTGGTTATGGTACGGGAAAAGCCCGTGAAGTTCCGGATGCTATTAAAAAAGCTGTTGAGCGAGCAAAGCGCGATATGATAAGTGTTCCTATGCGTAATATGCGTACCATTCATCACGATGTTTCTTTTGCTATAGGCGCAGGTCATGTTTTTATACGCAGTGCAGTTCCTGGGACCGGGGTTATTGCCGGAGGGCCGATGCGGGCAGTTTTTGAAGCTATGGGGCTTCAGGATGTTGTAGCGAAATCTGTTGGAAGTTCAAACGATCATAATGTTATAAGGGCAACTTTTAAAGCTTTAGAACAAGCCAGTTCTCCTCGGAGTGTGGCTAATCGTTTAGGGAAAAAGCTTGGTGAAATTAATGCTCGTCGGAATTTTCTGTTAGGTAAAAAAACGGAATCTTCAACAAGTAATAATGAGAATATTGTGAAAGAATAGGAGTTTGTTATGACGGAAAATAAAAAGTATCAAAAAGTAAAAAATATAACAATTGAGCAATATATTAGTTGTATCCGCCAGCCAGAGCGGCAAAGAAAACAGGTTGCTTCTTTAGGTCTTGGAAGAATTGGTAAACGGAAAGTATTACCAGCTATTCCTTGTGTAGTTACATTGATTGAAAAGTTGAAACATTTAGTTCGTGTTGTAGAGGAATAGTTTTTATTTGGTGTATGTATGTCATTTAAGTTAAATACAATTCATGATAATCCTGGAGCTTTGAAAGTTAGAAAAGTTGTTGGGCGTGGAATTGGTTCCGGGCTCGGTAAAACATCTGGGCGAGGTGGAAAAGGACAAACAGCTAGAAAAGGTGTTTCTCTTAATGGATTTGAAGGGGGACAGATGCCTATTTATAGGCGTGTTCCAAAGCGTGGTTTTAATAGTATGAACGCAAATACGCTTTTTGAGCTTCATTTTGAAAAATTAAAAAAATTTATTACAAAAGGTAAAATTGTAGCTCAGCAAGTAATTGATACAAATTTTTTGATTACTTTAGGTGTAATGCCAAAAAGTTTTAAAGGAATTTCGCTAATAGTTAAAGGGAATATTGATATTCCTTTAAATTTTTCAGTAACAAGGGCTTCAAAAAAAGCAAAAGAATTAGTGGAGAGTGCTGGTGGTTCAGTTATTATTGAATGATGTAAATGTTATAAAAGGTGGTGCTTAATGGCTTCTGATATGGAACAATTTGCTTCTAGCATGTCTTTTAGCGTGTTTAGAAAAGCAAAGGATTTAAAAAAGAGAATTTTATTTACTTTGGCGGCTTTGATTATTTGTCGTTTAGGAACGTATGTGCCTCTTCCTGGTATTAATCCTGGTGTTATTGCAGAGTTTTTAAAACAAAATTCTGTAGGAATTATGGGATTTTTGGATATGTTTTCTGGTGGTGCAGTTGGGCGTATGACTATGTTTTCGCTTGGAATTATTCCTTACATATCTGCTAGTATTATCATGCAGTTAATGACCTCCGTTTTCCCTTATTTTGAAGCATTAAAAAAAGAAGGGGAAATAGGACGCAAAAAAATTGGTTTATATACGCGGTATGCCACTATTATGATGGCTACAGTGCAAGCGTTTGGTGTTGCCGCCGGTTTGGAGCATTTATCTGGACAAGCAGGGCCTGCTGTTACAATTCCTGGATGGTTTTTTCGCTTGATGACTGTTTTAACATTAACTGGAAGTACCATGTTTTTGGTTTGGGTTGGTGATCAAATCACATCAAGAGGAATAGGGAATGGAACATCTATGATTATTTATGCTGGTATTGTGGCTAACTTGCCGTCTGCGATATTCAAAACTTTTGAACTTGGAAGGCAAGAAACCTTTTCTTTATTTATTTTGTTTTTAATTTTGGCTGGTGTTATTGGGGTTATATATTATGTTGTGTTTATGGAGCGTGCTCAGCGTAGAATTCCAGTACAATATCCTAAACGTCAGGTTTCTGTTAATATGCCAGCTGTTGCGCAAAATACCCATCTTCCTTTAAAGCTAAATAGTGCAGGGGTTATTCCTCCAATTTTTGCGTCATCGCTTTTGCTTTTTCCGGCAACTATTATAGCTTTCGTTAATGTGGCTGAAGATTCTTGGTTGCGGTATTTTACAAACTTTTTTGCACATGATCAGCTTCCATATATTATATGTTTTATTGGGTTAATCATATTTTTTACTTTCTTTTATACAGCTTTAATGTTTAATCCAGAAGAAACTGCTGAAAATTTAAGAAAATCTGGAAGTTATATACCAGGGGTTCGTCCTGGAAAACAAACTGCTGATTTTATCGATTACATGTTGACCAGATTAACTACTGTTGGAGCTTTATATTTAGCTTCGGTGTGTGTGATTCCAGAGTTTATAGTAATGAAGATGTCTTTACCATTTTATTTAGGTGGAACAAGTATTTTGATTGTTGTTAGCGTAACTATTGATACTATTAGTCAGGTGCAGTCTCATTTGATGGTACATCAGTATGAAGGGTTAATTCGTAAATCTAAAATGGGTAAGAAGGGAAAATTTTGATGATTAATAAGTATTTTGCAATCATTCTTATTGGTCCTCCAGGATGTGGAAAGGGAACGCAGGCGGCTTTTCTTCGAGAAAAAGGTTTTGCTCATTTTGCCGCTGGTGATGAGTTACGTAAAGAGATAACCAGTGATTCAGATTTAGGAAAAGAAATAAAAAAGATTTACGATGAAGGAAAGTTAGTCTCTGATGATATCATGAATGAAATTACACGAAATTTTGTTGACAGATCTGGTTCAACTAGGTTACTATTCGATGGTTTTCCCAGGAAAGTTTCTCAGGCAGATTTCTTGCAATCTTTTTTGATTGATCTTGTTTCTAACGGAGATATAACTGTTAAGGCTTGCTTTTTTGATATTAAAGAGGATGTAGTTGCTGTTAGAGTTGTTGATAGGTTTTGTTGTGCAAAATGCGGAGCTATTTATAACAGAAAGACAATGTCAATTACTGATTTTTGTTGTCCTAATTGCGGTTCTAACGAGATTTTGCGAAGGACTGATGATAATGAAGAGGCTGTTGTTAAGAGAATTAAGACTTATAGGATTGAAACACAACCTGTTTTGGATTTTTATGAAAAACTTGGTATTCTTAAAGTTATTGATGCTTCGTTAAGTGTAAAGGAAGTTTCAAAGAAAATTGAAAAAATTATTGGAAATTACGGTTTTTAGGGAAGTTGTAAGGAGAGAAAAGTGGCACGTATAGCTGGTGTTAATATACCGACTCAAAAAAAGGTAGGAATTGCCTTGCGTTATATATATGGTATTGGACCTATTAATGCATTGGAAATTTTAGGAAAAGCGGGAGTTTCTCAGGATCTTCGTGTGCATCAATTAACCGATGCTGATGTTTTGAGAATTCGCGAAATTATAGATAATGGGGATTATAAGGTTGAAGGAGATCTTCGTAGAGAAGTTTCTGTTAATGTAAAGCGCCTTATGGACCTTGGATGTTACAGAGGTTTGCGGCATAGGAAGGGGTTACCTGTTAGAGGACAAAGAACCCATACGAATGCTAGAACCCGTAAAGGAAAAGCTATTTCTATTGCTGGTAAGAAAATAGCGAAAAAATAGTTGAAAATATGTTTTATTTTTTAAAGGGTTCTCATGGCAGTTAATAATTCGGTAAAACTAAAGAAAAGAGAAAGAAAGAATATTCCTGTTGCAGTTGTACATATTAGTGCAACGTTTAACAATACTTTAATTACTATTTCAGATCAGGCTGGAAACGCGATTGCTGCTGCTTCTTCCGGAATGGCAGGCTTTAAAGGATCAAGAAAGTCAACGCCTTATGCAGCTCAAATTGCAGCTGAATTAGCTGCTAAAAAGGCAGCGGAACACGGCGTAAAAACAGTTAAAGTTATTGTAAAAGGACCTGGTGCTGGACGTGAAACGGCGCTAAGGGCATTGCAAAGTTTTGGTTTAAACGTTACCTCTATTTCTGATACTACGCCTATTCCTCATAATGGTTGTAGGCCTCCGAAAAGACGGCGTGTGTAGTTTTTCCCTTTTGTTCTGTTCAAAAGGGCGGTTTTGTGAGTGGAGTTTTTGTGATTGAGAAAAATTGGCAGGCTTTAATAAAATCATCTAAATTAGATGTTCAATATACGGATCCGTCTATGCGTGAGGCTGTGATTATTGCAGAACCTCTTGAGCGTGGTTTTGGAGTAACATTAGGAAATGCTTTAAGGCGGATTTTATTGTCTTCTTTACAAGGATCAGCATTTACTTCTATAAAAATTGATGGTGTTTTACATGAATTTTCTGCTATTTCTGGAGTTCGAGAAGACGTTACAGATATAGTTTTGAATATAAAATCTATTGGGGTGAGATTATTTTCAGATTTAAGCAAAAAAGTTCATCTTTCTGTTATTGGTCCAAAAATTGTTACTGCAGCGGATATTGAGCCAACTGCAGGAGTAGAGATTTTAGATCCAAATGTAGTTATTTGTACATTGGAAGAAGGAGTAACTTTAAATATGGAGTTTACAGTTGCTTCAGGAAAAGGGTATGTTCCTGCTGTGTATGACCCTGAAGAGGTTAGAACAATTGGGACAATTCCTCTTGATGCTTTATTTTCTCCTATTCGCCATGTGGTTTATCATATTGAGCAAACACGTGTTGGCCAAAGAACAGACTATGATAAGCTTACAATGACTATTGAAACTAATGGTTCTGTTAAACCAGATGATGCTTTAGCCTATGCCGCCAGAATTTTAGTTGACCAATTGCAACAATTTATCAATTTTGCTGAACCTAAGTTTGCGAATTCTGGGCTTGAAAAGCATAGCTTGCCATTTAATAAGAATTTGTTACGTAAAGTTGATGAATTAGAGTTATCGGTTCGTTCAGCAAATTGTTTAAAGAATGAGAATATTCTTTATATTGGGGATTTAGTTCAAAAAACGGAATCTGAAATGTTGAGAACTCCAAATTTTGGACGTAAATCTTTGAACGAAATTAGGGAAGTTTTAGCTCAGATGGGAATAGGACTTGGAATGGCTGTTTCAAATTGGCCACCTGAGAATATTGAGGAGTTATCAAAAGGATTGGATGATCCGTATAGCTGTTAAAGTAGGGGAATAGGAGAGATAAGTATGAGACACGGTATGGAACATAGGAAGTTTAATAGAACTTCAGAGCATCGTAAGGCATTATTTAAAAATATGATTACTTGTATTATAGAGCACGAGAGCATTACTACAACTTTACCAAAAGCAAAGGAAATACGTCCACTTGTGGAAAAAGTGATTTCTTTAGGTAAAAGGTACCAAAAAACTGAGGAATCAAGGCGTTTACATATTCGTCGCCAAGTAATAAATCAAATTGGGAATAAAATGGTTGAAAAAGTTTTAACAGTTTTAGCTGAACGTTTTAGTTCTCGTAATGGTGGATATTTGCGTATTAGAAAAACAGGGTTCCGTTATGGGGATAATGCTCCGCTTGCAGTGATTAGTATGGTTGATTATGTTAAGCCTGTGAAAGCTAATAGTGACGAATAATTGGAACAGAAAAGAATACATAAAATAGACTTTTTTCGTAACTCAATTTCTTCTGCAAATTTGTTCGTCGCTTCGATGCTCGAATCCTCATGGGGTTTGGGGGGAATCACAGGTTTCCCCCAATGCCCTTCATGTATATCTAATACACTCCGGTTCTGCGCTTCGTATGCTCCTTCAACTTTGCTAGAAAAAATTAGTTTCGAAAGAAGTCTAATAAACTATAACGATATTCTATTTCTTTCTAAAGATTTTTGCTACTTTTACATAAAAAATATTATTTATTGTTTTTATTTTCTGACTAATTGGAAATATTTATATCAATAATATGGATAAAGAAGAAAATTTTTCCAGTCACGTTGTTGATTTAGTAAAAGCTAAAATTATTTTATCTGAACTTATTGGAAAAGATGTTCATCTCCAAAAAAAAGGAGAAGATTTTTGGGGGCTTTGTCCTTTCCATAATGAAAAAAGTGCTTCTTTTACTGTTAGTGATCAAAAGGGATTTTATCATTGCTTTGGTTGCGGAGTGCATGGCGACGCGATTTCTTACATAATGAGCCGTCAAAATGTTGATTTTAAGGAATCATTAAAAATTTTATCAGAGCAATACGGGGTGGCTCTATATAAGATTAAATCAAAAGAACAATTTCAAGCCTTCCAGCAAGAAAAAGAAAAAAAAGAAATTTTATTAGAAATAATGGAAAAAGCAGCTGAATATTTCCAAAAAAGTCTAAAAAATAATAAAAATTCAGATATGGCGCGTAAATACCTAAAATCAAGAGGGGTTTCTGTAGAAAGTATAGATAACTTTAGGATTGGCTATTGTGATGGAACTTGTGCTTCCTATTTAAAAGATCTTGGATATTCTTTTGAATTAATAAATGAAGCGGGGCTTATTTACGGAGCTGAAGAAAATTTTAAGAATAA